>JAHWKS010000938.1 GCA_019347795.1 Planctomycetota bacterium
GCGGCCTTCGACTTGGATTGTGTATTGGTGATAGACCGCTTCTAAGATCGGATTTTCGCCTTCGCCGGCGCAACCCTGCGGCGTGATCCGCCCAGCGCCGGCGAATTCGACCGGCCGAAGAACTTCGGGGGAGTTTGCCAGGAGGCGGTTATAAAAGTAGGCGTGCTCTCGTCGCTGGCGGTTGGCCGCATCCAAATGCTGGAGCTTGATGCGAAGGATGGCGGCCTGCAGTTCGTCCAAACGGCTGTTGAGTCCGAGTTCTTCATGATGGTACTTGACCCGGCCGCCGTGGCGGCGAAGCATCTCGATGCGTTGATACACCTCGGCGTCGTCCGTCAGGACCACGCCGCCGTCGCCGAAGCAGCCGAGGTTCTTGCTCGGAAAGAAGCTCAGGCAGCCGGCGGCGCCGAAGGTTCCCGCCTTGCGGCCACGAAACGACGCGCCGAGGGCTTGGGCGCAATCTTCGATCACCAGCAGGTCGCGATGTCGGGCGATGTCCAAAATCGCGTCCATGTCGCACGGCTGCCCGTAGAGGTGCACCGGCAGGATAGCCCGCGTGCGCGGCGTGACCGCGCGTTCGACCTCATTAGGGTCAATGTTGAAGGTCCGCGGATCGATGTCCGCGAACACCGGCCGCGCGCCGACCAAGCCGATGGCTTCCGTGGTGGCGATGAACGTGAAGGGGGTGGTGATCACCTCATCCCCCGGGCCGATTTTCAAGGCCCGCAACGCCAGGTGCAACGCGTCCGTTCCGTTCCCGACGCCGATCGCGTATCGGCAACCGCAGTAGCCAGCAATCTCCTCTTCAAAGGCCTTAACATTCGGACCGAGGATGTAATTCCCTTGCGCGGCGACGTCCTGCATCGCGGCATCGATCGCCTCTTTGAGCCCCTGATATTGGAGCTTCAGATCGCATAGTGGAACCATCGAGTCCGCCTCCTTGCGGCGCAATTAACAACTTTCTGTGTATGCGCCTCGCTTCGCGCCCCTCACGCCGCCCTCTTCTCATTTTCATGGCAAATCAGCCGCTGCGGCCCCTCCAGAGTGTAATGACGTCCGCATTCGGAGCAGCATGCGGCGCCCGCTTGTGCGTCGAGGATCGCCCCGCACTGGCAGACCCAACCCTTGTGCCGGGCGGGATTTCCGTACACGACGGCGTGGGGCGGCACATCCTTAGTTACCACCGCGCCGGCGCCGATCAGCGCGTGGCGTCCGATGGTGACTCCGCACACCACAGTGGCGTTGGCGCCGATGCTGGCGCCGCGCTGGACCAACGTGGGGAGGAAGTCATCGGCTGTGTTGCGGGGAAAGGCGCTCCTGGGGGTGTGGACGTTCGTGAAGACCATCGAGGGGCCGCAAAATACGTCGTCTTCCAGCGTCACGCCTTCGTAAACAGAGACATTGTTTTGGATCTTAACGTTGTTGCCAATCTGCGCCCGCGGCCCAATCACGACGTTCTGGCCAATGCGGCAGTCTTGCCCGAGGCGGGAGCCGCTCAAAATGTGGCAAAAGTGCCAGATCCGCGTGCCGGCGCCAATCTCGACGCCGTCGTCCACGTAAGACGACTCGTGCACGAAGCAATCAAGATGCATGGACATCGATTCTCTCCGAGTACGGCTCCGCGGCGCAGGACGCTCCCCTGCGGGCCCTCTGCAAGCAACGAGAAATATACTCCTCGGCCGCGATCACGTTCAAGTTCAGTTTACCCTTCGCGCCACCCGTTTCTAGGCTTGAAAAAACGCCGAAAAACCGAGATTTCCGCACTCTCCTACAACCGTTATAGTCTGCGGCCATTCGCACCTCCGCCGCACTGCGGCGATGGAGATCCAAATCACTTCAGCAGGAAATCTTTCGAATGAACGGTACGGCTGTGGTTGCGGAGACTTCGCCTCTTCTGCACGAGGCGATCCAGCAGAAGACCGCCAAGATCGGCGTGATTGGGCTGGGTTATGTCGGGTTGCCGTTGATTAAGGCCTTTGTCGAAGCGGGGTATTCGACGATGGGCTTCGATGTCGATGCGGCGAAGGTGGAGCGGCTGGGGCGGGGGGAGAGTTATATCGGCCATATCCCCTCTCCCTGGATCGCCGACGCGGTGCGCGAGGAGAAGTTCACGGCCACCGCTCAGATGGAGCGTTTGGCGGAGCCGGACGCCCTGCTGATCTGCGTCCCCACGCCGCTCAGCGAAAGCCGCGATCCGGATCTGAGCTGCATCGAAGCGACCGGCCGGCAGATTGCCCGCGTCCTGCGTCCCGGCCAGTTGATCGTGCTGGAAAGCACCACGTATCCCGGCACCACGCGCGACGTGCTCAAGCCGATCCTGGAGCAATCGGGGCTGGAGTGCGGCCGCGACTTCTTCCTCGCCTATAGCCCCGAGCGCGAGGATCCGGGCAATCCGAATTTCACCGCCCACACGATTCCCAAGGTGGTCGGCGGCAT
>JAHWKS010000107.1 GCA_019347795.1 Planctomycetota bacterium
GATCTCGGGTCGAATACTGGGAAAGTCCGCAGGAGCTGGCGGACCAGATTGTCGCCAGGCTCAATCACGTGCTCTCCCTACCGTTGGACGCCGATCCGCCTGCCTGCGAATCGGGGCTTAACACACGCTTCAATTTGTACGAGAACGGCTTCGTCAAGGACATGCGGTCCAACAAGCTTTTTGTCGACGCTTGGCAACTCCTCTCGCCGTATCGCGGCGGTGCCGGCGGTACATTCTCACTCAACGGCATGGTTCGACTGAAATACAAAACGAACACCTTTCCACCCGACACGTACGGTTCCGCATTCGGTCACTCTGAAAAGATCATCCGCACTGCCAATTTCTACCAATACGACCCCACGACGAAACAGCGCGAGTTGCGACTCTCCAACGGCTCGATCGGCGTCTTGTGCGACAACAAGAGAGGTCGGCTCGCTTGGTTCCCCGAGGTTGGGGGCTGCTTGCAATGGGATAAGATGCAGGAAGAGGACTTCGATCCGGCCTACGCGATCACGGTCCACAAAGCGCAAGGCAGCGAATTTACTGACGTCTTCGTCGTCGTTCCCGAGCGGCGGGCATTGCTGTCCCGCGAGCTTCTCTACACCGCGATGACTCGCTCCACCGGACCGCTGACCCTCTTTGTGCAAAGGACGCCCCGTGAGAATCCGTTGGAGATCGCGCGTGCCCGGTCCGATTTGCTCCGCCGAAACAGTTCGCTTTTCTGCGATCCCATCGAGGCACGCCGCGTCTTTGAACCGGAGTTCGGCGTCCATGTCAAATCCAAGATAGAGTACGTCATTTACGACGCCCTGCGCGCCGCTCGCGAGGCGGACCGTCTCGTGTTCAATTACGAACAGCAGCGGGACCTGCCCTTCGGCCCCCGACGCGTGCCGGTAAAGCCTGACTTCACTGTCTCCGTCGGCGCCCGCACGTACTACTGGGAGCATCTGGGAATGCTCGACCGCGATGACTACTTCACCGACTGGAAAAAACGCCGTGCCGCGTATGCCGACGAAGGCCTGCTCGACGTCTTGGTGACCACCGACGATTCACAAGGCGTCCGCAACGACCGCCTCATGAAACTTATCGAGGACATCATCAGCGGCGACCTCGAAGCGAGTCCCGGGAGCCCGTTTTCGGCGCACCACTATTTGCTCTAGTTGGGGCGCCGCAGAGACAGTCCCGTCCGCTCGACGTGTGAGCCGTCCGGGTATGACCGTCGCGACAATCGATCGTCCCGTAAACGCCTGCGGTGCACCAAAAAGGCCCCAGTCTCGCGACTGAGGCGGGCCGGCTTTCAGGCCAGCCGCAGGTCATTTGCTGCTCTTGTACTCCTCGTCGACCTTCCAGTTCCGTTTAGCGACGATCAGGAACACCCGCCGCTCTCCCGGGTCGGTCAGAACCATCTTCTCGACCACGGCAATCTTGCCGGTCCCCGATCCGGTCCACGCATCCTTGCTGTAGGCCCTGTTGCGCGCGTCCTCGCGCTCTTTGCCTCTCTCGATACATCGCTCGCGGTCAGACGGCGGTGAACTGAGTTTCGCCTGCCTGGACGACTTCGCCGTCGATGACCTCCGGGGTGAAGAGCCGTTGAAGCTTGATCGTCGTGAGTGCTGCGTCGGCCGGACGGGCCTGCTTCGTGCGGCCGAGGACAGTGGTGAACGCGTTCCACAAGCTCCACGCGTTGGTCTCCCGGAACTCATCGAATTGCGGCTGACGCCACTCCTTGAGCACCTGCGGCAGCGCGCGGGCGCCGATGAGATCCTCCTCGTAGCTGCGCAGGATCAGCGAATCGGCTTCCTCGCGGGAGAGCCGTCGCGCCTGCAATCCGCCGATCCAGTCCGCCTGCGCCTGTTGGTACTGCGCAAGCTGGTGTACGGCGCACGCGATTCCTTCCTGATACCGCTCCTGGCCGAACCGCGTGTGCTTCTTCGCGACGACGATCTCGCTCGTGAAAGCGAGGTTGTCGCAGACGAATACCCGCTGGCCGCAACAGAAGCCAATGGGGAACGACTTGTCGGTCGAGTTGCGGATGCCGACCGCAAGCGACACATCGTCGAGAATCCGGCTCTCCAAATCCAGCGCGCCGAAGAACCGGTGGCCCTCATGCGAGACGGAGAACCGTTGTCGGCCGATGGCGTAGCCGGCGGCCATCAGTGTCTGTCGCGCGGCGCGGAATACCTCGACATGCGGCACGGGAAACCATGTCGCGGTCGGCGGCGGCGCATTGATCGTCGTCAGCTCATCGAGCGTAACGTCGCGTCCGCCGCGGTGGTTGATCAGCGTCGAACCTGTCATGACACTCCTTCCTCTCGGTGATGAAAATGACCCGTTGTTCGAGGACCGTCCCCAAACGGCGGGAGCGTACGCCCGCTGCAAAGAGCCGGCAAACAAGGAAGGCTTGCGCGCGCCGTCAGCGGATTGTCCGTTATCAGTGCGTCACGGTCTTCGTCTTGACGAACCCCCGGCGCCCGCCGCACACTCCCCTCATGGTCCGGCCGTCCGCATCGCAGCTCGGCGTCGCTCTCATACACCGGCACGACTGCCCAGCACCTTCACCGGCCACGCCCGCTTTGCCGCTCGCCTTGGCAATGCGGAAACTGCCCCTGTCCTTGGCGCGTACGGTCGCTCGGCCGGGCGAGACGTGGGATGAGATGCTCGCCAGGATTTCGGTCGCGGGCGCTGTCCACGCGATCGACCGCGACATCTACCTGCACTTTCTGTGTGTAATCCGGCCGCGGCTCATCGGCGATGCGTGCTTTGCGTTCCAGTACCGGTCTGAGGCGATGCGGCTCTTTTGGCGGGAGCGTACTTGCTACTACGCCCGCTGCCTCACCGCTGCCGAGGCCGCTTGGCTCTGCGCCCGCGTTCCGCCGCCGCGCGCGCCTGCGGCCCCTCCAGCACGACGTTGTTGCCGCGCACGAGAAGGGCGATGAGCGTGGCCGCGGAACAGGAAGCGTACGCCGCTGCGATCAGGCGACCAAACAAATGCTCGCCTTGCCGTCGCAGTCGTGGTAGGATGCAGCAGTTTCGACGACCCGAAGGCTGCGCACCGACATTAGTCCGCGATCAAATCTCTCTCTGGGCGAACAAATGGCCAGAATGTCCATGAGACGTTGGCTCGAAATTGGGTGACGCTTCTAAACTCCTGCGGACGCGATATTTCTGATCCCGAGTAGTACGAACCGCAGTTTGCGCTTGAACCCGGCTTGATGCGCCACGCCCTATTCGGGAGCGTTGCCGTTTTGTGACCGATCATCACGATTGAGGAGATAACGATGAACTTATTCCCGACTCTCGTCTTTCCACAGATTCAGAACAGTCTGTGCCAAAGTCATGGTTTCCGGAACGTCCTTTTCGTTTTGGCGATAGTTATTGTTCCCGGATGCAATCCACGGACCTCTCCCACCGCCCCAACTCCCCCGGTCGCAAAGAACCCAATTCCCCTTAAGCACACTGAGGTGGAACCGAAGGTTCACGAGCAGAACTCATCTAGGTTGCCTTCGGAACCACATGACGACAACAAGCCTGCGGAGGAAGACGCCTCGGCTCTGCTACGCGCTCGGGCAGAAACACTGTTTCTTCGTTTCCTAGAATCCGAAGGTTCTGAGCGCGACCTCCTCGCGAAAAACATTGCGGACCTATCGCGAGTGGAGGATTCGATTTTCCCACGCATTGAAGCTCCTGTACTGTCGATCCTGATTGATCAGCTAGTTACAAGTGAAACCGATATGGCCAAGGCTTCAGCCGCTCAAGTAATTGCAAAAATCCCTGGCGGCAACGCCTTCACTGCACTCATACTGCTTCAACTTGCTAACGAGGACAACGTCGAGGTGAGGAACGCGATCGCACGTGAAATTGTATTCGCAGCGCCCGATCCGGTCCACTTAGCCGGAGACGAGCAGAATGAATCCGCACGTGCAGCCAAGGCTGTTGTCGCAATGATTAAGGCCGCCGAGGGCACCGAGTACCGCTCCCTTGACCCATGCCTATTTCCTATTATTGCCAATTTCGCGGAATCGGTCGACGACCCACAATGCGGCAAGCTTCGCACGTGGTCGATAAGCCGACTGTCGGACTTTGGCCCCGCCGCCATTCCAGTGCTAACGCGCATTCTCAAAAACGATGCGGACGCAAACTTCGCTCGCATCGCTGCATACACCTTGTATCGCTTTCGCGACAAATCAGTACAGAGCCTCATCGAAGCGCTCGATCACGAACCGGAGTTGGCCGCACAGTACCTGATGTATATTGGTCGCGACGCTAGCCCGGCTATTCCATACCTTGTCGAACGACTCGCTGATAGCGATGATTCCTATTTGCCCCGTGCCCTAGGTGCGGTCGGGCCGTCCGCTATACCAAAATTGGTGGCCTTGTTGGATCACGAACAAAGCGACGTTCGCATTCGCACTATGCATGCCCTGCGTGAAATCGGCCCCGAGGCGAGTCCAGCCACACCGCCGTTAACGCATGCCCTCGAAAGATCCACGTCCCAAGAAGAAACGTCCGCCGCCGTTCTCACTCTCGGCGCAATTGGCCCTGGTGCCCGAGACGCCGTTCCGGCCCTTGAACGCCGAATGGTCGAGGACGACAGCGATGAGGCGATGCTGGCCTTGGTAGCAATCGACCCCGCAAATCCAAGAGCAATCAACAGATTTGCACCGCGTCTCCTAAGCGAAGATTTCAAGACTCGCGGGGAGGCTCTTCGCCTCTTGCTCCGGTCCTACTCGCTCGCTCAAGCGTCCATTCCGCAATTGTTTGATTTGAAAGTTCGTAATGTACGCGATGGCTTTACTGAAGTCATTGTACAGAAATACTTGATACTCGACATTGAGAACCGCACAGTCCAATACCTATCCGAAATGTTGAAGAATGACGACCCGTCGCGGCGAGAAGTCGCCGCGGACTTGCTGCGGCTAATCGGTGTCAGGGCCGATACTGCCACTCCGATGCTCCTCGCCGCAGTAAATGATCCGGAGCCGTCCGTCCGCCGCAACGCACTAAAGGCGCTCTGCCGTATATACTATGCTATGAGAAACAACGACGGTCTCGATGCATTACTCAATCACGCTGATAGTGATGTTAGAAAATTGGCGAAAGAACAGGTTGATAATCATCCAGCTTTTTTTTCGGAAAAAGCACGCATTCAATTACGTCCCGATTATTCGCGGTTTTTGGAATACGACTTTCATCTTTTGCGCGACAACTATGAGCGTACCTACCAGCAACAGGTTGCCTTGCGCGACCACATAATAGGAGCCATCAATATTCCGGATCCTGCTCAACGGCTCGTGGCGAAACTCAACTTTGGTCCGGAATATGTCTATGCGCCGTTGTACTTTATCGAGATTCGCAAGTTGGGCGCTCAGGCTCGACCGGTGGTTCCTTCACTAGTGGCGTACATGCGCCACCACGCTCACACGTCGAACAATGACAAGATGCCGATGATCACGTTGGGCACCTTAGCAATGACGCTGCGAGTGCTGGACCCCGACGCACCTGGAGCCGCGGTGGACGTGGGTTCATTTGCTTGCAATAATCCACCCGAATCCGCCCGATTGTCCATCCCGGAACGTGATGGGCGGATACCCAAGGTCTTTTATCGAGGATTGGTCACCTGCGAACTTCCGCCAGATGAAAACAGGAACGTCTACATCCTCGTTACTCCAATCGCACCATCAAGTTCTCCTGCGCCGTGGTACGTTCAGCCTCGGCTCTGTCATTTTGGCCGCCGTGATTATCGCGGCACTCGTTACTTTGCAGTTCTAGCGGTTTCAACAACTGCGCGTTTGCCAGCGGGCGCAGAACTCAGAGAGTTCCCACACCATAGCAAATTCACTTCGGTAAAGATCGTAAAACGCCTCGATTGAGAGTCTTCCGCAGAATTTGCGGGTTAAAGTTAAAGTGGCACCGGTGCTTAATGGCGATGCAGCCGTTGGGTTTTCTGAAGCATGGGAGGACGAAGGAATCACAGCGAGGCGGTGCGGCAGAGGGCCGGTCTTTCCGGAGGCTTCATCTCGCGGTAACGTGCAAACGCCTCGCGGACTTTTTGGACTCGTGCACACTGGCCATGAGCAGCTCCCATCTCGGCGGTCGAATTCGCTGGCGTCCAGACGCAGCAAAATGCAGGAAAAACCGCGTCCGCCGTCCCATTTCTCACAATTTTTTACCCACAGATTCTGTGGAGGAGGTTCAATTGAATTGAATCGGGGCGCTTCCTTTGCGATCTGATGTGGGCGTAACCGGCGTCCCGGAAATGCTAAACCCTTGAATTTGCAGGGTTTTACGGCGTTTTTGGAGTTTGAATGTGTGAGTTTTGAGCAATGATATGCCCATCATTTCCACGCCGTTGAGATGACTGTAAGTAGTTGATGAATAAGGAAATCCAAGAACTGCCGGTTTTCAGGCCGTTTTCTGCGTTCGAGATCACATTCTTGCTTTCCTATCCGCATTTACATTACTCAGTTTTACGCCGGGTCGCCGGTTACGCCCTCTGATGTGTGCTTTGTCGGGTCGGCTTTGACTTCTGCGACGTTCTGCTTCCGACAAAACGCGCCAGTCCCAGGATGGAGGCGTGTTTGCCACGAAGCGGTCCCTGATTATTTCTCATCATCGAGTTATGAGGCCGGGCGGTCGCGCTACTCCGTACGGTTTGGCTTCCCGCGACCAAGCGGCACGCGTGCGTCGTTTTGGTGCGAACCGAAACTATATTCGGTTACTGTCGCTTGCTCACTCCGGCCGAAAGCGTTTCCGTTCCGATCCGTTGAATCGGCTCGACCGGCAATCACATTCCCTGCTACACTCCGTGCGTGCCGGAAGCGTCCTCACCCCGGGCAAGGGTCCTCACGAGCCTCAATCTGAAGGGCGGCGTCGGCAAGACGCATCTCTGCTGGCTTCTCGCGAGCGTCTGTCAGGAGCGGCAGCTGCGCTGCCTCATCGTCGATCTGGACCAGCAGGCGAATATCACCCAAAGTTTCCTGCCCGACCATGTCGACCCCACGGGCGTGGAGATGATCTTCGAGCCGGGAGCCGACATCGACCCACAGGTCCTGGTCCGCAGGACGGCCTACGATCACGTCGATGTGATCCCCGTCACCGGACATTTCGCCCGGTACGACCTCTCCCACCCGGAGCACTGGGAAAAACAGCGCCTGCACGCCGCGCTCGCGGACGCTCTCTCGATGCTGGTGACAGAGTACGATTACATTCTCCTCGACTGCCCGCCGCGCATTTCGCTCGCGAGCTACGCCGCGCTGTGCGCGTCCGATTACGTCCTGATCCCGCTTGAAGCGGCCGATTGGGGCGCCCGCGGGACGGCGACCGTGCGGGCCGTGATCGAGAGGGTTCAGCAGCGGGACAATCCGCAGTTGCAGTTGCTCGGCTACGTCGTGTCGAAGTTCAAGCGGCAGCGACTGTTCCAGGGATCGTACCTTCGCCAGATCCGCGATTCCTTCGGCGAGCACGTGTTCGACACGCTGATTCCCGACTCCGCACAGTTCGAGCGTTCCGTCGACGACGCCATTCCCATTACGCTCCATTCCCCCTCTTCCCATGCCGCACGCATCGCACGCCGGCTCTTCGACGAATGCGAGTCCCGCATCGGACGCGCCCAAGAAGAACACGTCGGCGTCCGCCGACGCCGCCGCCAAAGCGGCGCTCCAGCGGTCCGCCCAACTGTCGCTCGACGGTGACCGGCCCACGCTCCCCGCACGTCAAGACGGGCGCACGCCCATGCGCAACTCCTACCGCATCGAGCTCGCCCTCATCGAGGCCGATCCCGACCAACCCCGCCGCCATTTCGACGAGGACACGCTTGCCGAGCTTTCGGCCTCAATCCAGGCCCGCGGCATCAAGCAGGCCCTCACCGTCCGGTGTAATCCGGATTCCGGGAAGTACCGCATCATCGACGGCGAGCGGCGGTTCCGCGCCGCCGCGAAGGCGTCGCTCGCCGACGTTCCCTGTGTCGTCGAGGAAGCCGAGTCGCAAGGCATTCTCATCGACCAGATCATCAGCAACTGGCAGC
Organism: Planctomycetota bacterium; assembly: GCA_019347795.1. Classification (GTDB taxonomy): domain Bacteria; phylum Planctomycetota; class Planctomycetia; order Pirellulales; family Pirellulaceae; genus JAHWKS01. The sequence continues at coordinate 8,024 of JAHWKS010000107.1, forward strand.
GGGCGGATTTACGGCCGTACGAGACGGCCGACGCCCTGATCCGCCTGAAGAACGACTTTGGGCTGACGCCCGTCAAGATCGCCGAAGCGACCGGCAAATCGCTGGGCGAAGTGTCAAAGTTGCTTGCGCTCGTCGAGCGCGTAGCGCCCGACATCCAGGAGCGCGTGCGGAGCATCGGGACGGAATCGCTCACCAAGACCCACCTTTACGTTCTGTCGCAGCTTGAACCCGACGCCCAGAAACGGCTGGCCTCGCGCATTGAGCGGGAGCATCTGACAGTGGTCGAGACCGAGCGGCTGATCCGCGCCGGGCTCGATCCCACGACGACGCAGAAGCAGAGGGCGCCCGGCCGGCCCCGCAAACACGTCCGAATCGCGACCAAGTACGGCATCGTGCAGCTTACGCCCGCTCAGCCGGATTTCAACGACGCGCTTTTGATCGCGATGCTTCACGAGGCGCGGCGGGAGCTGACGGCAGAGTGAATGGTGCGGGGGCCGGCTGGGGGAGGTTTTGTCCGCCTCACTCGAGGCTTCCCCGAACGCGGGCAAGGAGTTAGCATTCCCCACAACACAATATCACCAACCCACGAGGATTACGATGGCGAAGAAGGCTGAACGAGGAGTGAAATCGCAAGCGATTCGTGATTACTTGAAGGACCATAAGAAGGCCAAGGCTACGGAAGTGGTCGCGGCACTGTCGGAAAAGGGAATCGATGTCTCAACGGCAATGGTCTACAACGTGAGAGCGCGGCGCAGCATGGGCAAGCGCCGTCGAAAGGCCGAAGCCGGCGGTGAGGAGATCGGCCCTTCAATCACGCATCTCCTCGCGGCGAAGAAATTCGTCGAACAAACAGGTGGCGTGAAGCAGGCGCAGGATGCTCTGGCGGCACTCGCGAAGCTCATCTAGCAAAACACGAAACATGATGGGATTGTTTCCGGACGGCCGGCGGAGGACTGGGTTGCAGATGAACCACACGGGGTTGACTCCTCATTCCGGGCACTGGTGGTCTTCGCCGCAATGAGTCATTTCATGGAGCCAATTGTGATTAGTTCCGCGAGGAGGTATTTCGCGGAAATTCATCGTGACCGTTCTCGGCTGAAGTAAGCCACTAAATCATGGTCGACTGCACTGGTTTCCTCAGGAAACCTGCTGCCGCGTTCTCGTGCTGCGCTCCGTGTTGGAACACCCGTCAACTCGATCAGCTCCGGCGTTGTCCACGGCACGGGTATAGTTGGCGGTGATGTCCGATGCTTGCACCAGCGGAACGCCGGCGACCGCCAAGGGTCGATACTTCGCCAATCAATCCGGCGTCACGCAACTCTCGCTCGTCGAACACGCGCTCTGCCCGCTCGACCCGCACGTGTCCAACCAGCCGGGATTCGTCCACCACGCAAGCTACTTCTTTAGCGACAAGAGCCGCAACCGCAAGAAAGCGAGCGTCCGCGTCGTCTGCCCCGACGGACTTCTCGCGAGCGATGAATTCTATCTCTGGGGTCTCCTCGCCGTGACGCTGAATCAGACGGAGTCCGGCGGCGAACTCTTCGCCACGCCGCACTATTGCTTACGACAGCTCGGGTGCATCGAGCACGCGACGGACAAGGGCGGGCGCAACTACGTCGTCTTCCGGGAGGCTGTCGAGCGGCTGGCCGCGGTGAGCTACCAGAACGACTGCTTTTACGATCCGGTGCGCGGCGAGCACCGCCGGGTTGGGTTCGGATTCTTGAGTTACAGTCTACCGCTCGACACCGCGTCATCCCGCGCCTGGCGTTTCGCATGGGATCCGATCTTCTTCGAGTTTTGCCAGGCCGTCGGCTCGGCGCTGTCGTTTGATCTCGCCACGTATCGCCAACTCGACAGGGCGAGCCGCCGGCTGTACCTCCTCCTCAAAAAGGTGTTTTGGCGGCACGATTTGTCCCCCGCGTTCGACCTGCGCCACCTCGCGGTCAACGTGCTCGGCTTTAGCGATACGCTCGAAACCTGGAAGCTCAAGCAGAAGGTCGTCCGGTGCGTGCAGGTCCTGCTCGACGCCGGCATTCTGCGCCTCGCGCCGGGCACCGCCCGGCCCGCT
>JAHWKS010000939.1 GCA_019347795.1 Planctomycetota bacterium
CCTCCGTGTCCCTGTGGGGCCGGCCTCACGTCCAGGACGCTCCAGCCATTCCCTGTGTTTTCTGTGGGTATGCTCGGCGACAATGCCGCTGGGGACGATGTGGAACTTCGGTTTTCCCAAGCCGTTCAGGCGAACGAACACATAGAAGAGATCATTATCGACGAGCAAACTCCGCCGTCTTGTTGAGTAGCCAGATCGCAGCCGGGCGCTGGCTAGTCTTGACCTGGATCCCGACGGAATGATCGAGATCCAAGCTACTGACGAGGATGTCCACCCCTCGAGTGTTCCGCAGCGTGATCGAGGCGATCCACCCCCGACGGGAGAGCTCGCCTGCAACCAGATACTCCCCCGCAACTCCAGCGAGGATACTCGGGACCTTCGTTGTTCCCGTCATAACCAAGCCGTTGCGCTTAACGTTTCGTGACATACCGCAGCGAGGAAGCCGCGTAAGCGGCACCCGAGCGTAGGTATGTCCCGATAGGGCAAGCCGCCGCAGGCGGCGCAGCGGCAATCATCAAGGTATGTGATGTGAGCTCCGCCCGCCGTTGATTTCGGTTCGTGTTAGCAAGCGGCCAACTGCAGCGTTGTTGCTATCGGTTGCTAAAACCCCCGCCGCCTAATTCTCGAGCTTGTAAATTTCGCGTCGGCCGAACTCGACCAGGTCGTGGTAGCCCTTCATCAACTCGTCCATCTGCTTCATCGTTTCTGCATCCATCGGTGCCCCCTGACCTGACATCATCTTTTCGAAAGCGTCGAGGTTCTCGACCTCGAATTCCGACACGATGGTCCAATAGCGCTCCCCTACGAGATCAGTCATCACGCGCATCTTCCCTTGGCCGGCTTTCTCCATCAATGCAGACATCGCGACAAACTTCTCCACCATGGGCCGAACTTTACCTGGCTTGCAATACATGATTTCTCGAACGAGCAGCATGTTTTGGTCTCCGTTGGAAAGTGATGTCTCAGCGGATCGCGATCGTGAACGGTTTTGAGAGCACCAGGTTACAGTCCTACTTATGTTCTGTTGCGGAGCTCATGTCACATAACGTTCCAGCGTTCACAACGGCCGGGCGAGGAAGGGCCGCAGGCCCGCCCGAGCGCGGCTGTCCCGAAGGGCCGGAGCCGCGCAGCGGCGACGGCGTGAACGCGATGTTAGACGCCGTTTGCCGCTGCTTGGGATCGCCACTGCCTGTTCAACGCTCGGTCGGAAGCCAATTGAATAGGAAGCGCTGATACTCCCAAGGCCCACCGGGTTCACGACTCCAGACCGCAACATAGCGTGCTCGCTGGATTATCGGCGCTGCATCTTGTGGCTGGTAACGTTGCACGAACGTTCCGAACTCATACGCGACAAAGGGCTGTACATCGAGTTGCACGTCGGTGAACTCGATCTGTTCCAGCGTCACGGTGGCCAAAAATTCAGCGACCGCCTTCTGGATTGCTTGGCGGCCCTCATCATCAGCGGCGTCGGGTCTCGAGTTGACGGCATTCGCTGCGAAGACCGCTGCTGCACCCACCGCATCGTTCCGCCTCCATGCCTCGACGAATCGATTTCGCGCAGCACGGATAGATTGGGCGGTTCCCGGCTCAATGGGCGCCTCGTACACGCGGAAGGAGGACAAGGCCCAGTTACCACCATCACGCCGCAGCACGTACAACGCACGGTCACTGCTGTGTCGGATAGGATTACCAGCCGCATCGCGGCCGCCTGAGAAATTTCCCGTCGCGTTGACTACGGCATGGTCGGGGCCGATGGATCGGACGTTGTCGATCACGATTGTGTTCGTAAGGCCTTGGGGTAGCGAAGGCAAGATTCCTGACCACTCTCGTTCGATTGCCGTCCGTCCGGCGACCAGGTTGCGGTTCCCAAGGATCTGGTCGGCGTCGGGGCGGTAGAGCGCCGCGACTGCCACGCCCTCTCGGGCATTCCATGCGGTTTGAAAGGAGGTGACGAAGCTGCGGATCGCGGCCTCGTCCGCGACCTGAGCAGTCAATGGTGCGGCCAGGGCATAAAAGACGGCGGTGGCGATTAGAGCGTTGCGCAGCAATACGGAACACCTCCCGTCATGAGGAATGAGCCAACTCGATGGTAAATGCTGCGACTCCTGTCCGCAATTCGGCCCGAACGCAAATGGCAGATAACGTTTCCAGGTTGGCGACCCGCCGCGCCGAGACCTCCAGCGCGCGACCACCTTCGAACCGACGAATCCCTCACCAGCTTCCACACGGCCGCGGCGGGTTCTCCTGGAGCGGCCGCAAACCGCGGAGGCGCCAACCGATTCTATGAAAGAGTGGAGCCTCCGGGGCGGAGCGCACATTCCTAATTCGTGCGTCCCGTTTCCGGGCGCACAGGCGTTTGCCGTGCTACTCTCAACCCACGGAGGCTCCTATGTATTTCGCCGGCGTCGACCTCCACAAGCGCTATCTCAC
>JAHWKS010000940.1 GCA_019347795.1 Planctomycetota bacterium
GTCGGTTGATCTCGACCGGCTTGTGAGCGCGCAGTTCCCGCACAAGCTGAGCGGTCCGGCCGACGTCGCGTTCAGCCGTCTCGAATTCGAGGAAGGCCGCATTCGCCGCGCCGCCGGCTGGCTTGACGCCGGCCCGGGCACGATCAGCGGCGGTCTGATCGCCGCCGCGCAGCAATCGTTGCACCTGCGCACGCACCCGCCGGCGGCGAACATCGACGCAGAGATTCGCCGCTACACGCGGCTGGCGTTCGGCTTTGAGCTGGACGAAGAAGGCCTTCGCCAAAGCGGCGCCTGCGACTCCGAGGGAACGGTACTCATGCTCGAAGACGAATCACAAACCCGCCTCCTGGACCGCCACACGCACCTCACGCCGATCGCGTCTCTGATCCGCATGATGGCGCCGGTCAGCGAAGTGCACGTCCCCGCGGCGAAAGAGACCGACGCGTTGTTGCGCGTCCTCCCGCTCCCCTCCATCAAGCGCCCAGCGCCCGAAAGCGACGCCGCGCCGCAGGCCCGCGTCCGGTTCTCTGACTCTCGCTAAGGCTGATACGCTTCGCGGTAGCCAGCCTCGAGTTGTTTCAGGAAGTCGTCGAGGGTGTAGATGCGGCCTGTGGGCTTGTCGAGATCGGCGACGCGGGCCGTCTTGCCGGAGCGGTTCTTGGGGAGCAAATCGGTGAGCGAAGGGATGCCGCGGCCGGGATCGGACTTGGCGTAGCGATGGCCGTCGGGGAGCCGGATCAGGTCGTGGATCAGCGCCGGTCCGCCGGGCGCCCGGGAGATGCGGTCGAGCCGGTCGTAAATCAGCCGGTAACTCGACGCGCGGCGCAGAAACCGCTTGCCCGGCGCCGAGCGCAACTCGCGGGCAAGGAACTCGTTATCGTCAAGGAGGTTTTTGGCCGCCGCCGATTGGGCGACGCCTTTCCAGCCCAGGGCCTCGATCTCCTGAAGGACCGGCGCCGCGTCGCCGCGGGTAATCAGATCGCCACGATCAAATTCCGACTTGTTCTTAAAGTGAGATTCTATCAGAGCACGAATTTGAGCGAACTCCGGAACGTTTTTCAGGGTCCCGTCCTGGGCCTGGGAGGCGCCGTGAATGATTCCGCCGGCGACGAGCATCAACAAAGCCGCGCGGAGAACCCTCAGAGGTAGAGTATACATAAGTTTCTACTCAGGCTGGAAGAACGAAAGGCTGTTTACCTCAAGGATACTTACCAACGGAGGCGCTGGGGGCACGCCTACGCCCATAACCCGTTACATCCATTGAAGTTAGGAAAAATCTTCTCCCACGCAGAACCAACCCGCCCCCGGCTGCGTAAGTGGCTCATCAGCATGGAGGCTTCATCGCCGCGGGCGATGCGGCAGAATCATCCTCGACCGCAAACCGCAATTGCTCCAGAATTTCCTTGTCAGGGATTCCCGGCCGGGCTAAGATGGGTATCCCTTTTCCGCTCGTGGTTTCACGGTAGCAGGAGATGCCGTCATGTCTCACACCACGTTTTACGTTCAGGAATGTCCGACGTGTGGACGACGGTTGCAGATTCGGGTCGCCTACTTGGGGCGTCGCCTGTTCTGTCAACATTGCGGAGGCCCGTTTTCCGCCTGCGACCCATCCAGCGGCCCGGCGCCGCTCGATCCGTCTCCCGCCCACCTGCTGGAGCGCGCCGAGCAGCTCCTGGCCTTCGCCGCCCGACAAAGGCCGACGCCGCTGGAGGATGAGTTCCTGGGGGACGCTGCCCCCGTGGGTTGAAGTTGGAGTCCACGCTTTCGCGTGCGTCGATTCGCGGAGACGCGGATTCTCGGAACTCCACTCCATGACGCTGAGCGACAGCCTAAAGGCTGGACTCCAACTATCCGCGCCGGCGGAGCGTTTCCAGATCGGCGAAGTAGTTCGGATAGGTCTTCGCGGTGCAGCCGGGATTCGTGATCTCGACCGCCGGCCCGCCCAGCCCGACCAAGGCCATGCTCATCGCCATGCGGTGGTCGTTGTAGGTTTCGATCACGGCCCCGCGGCGCTCGCCGGGGATGATCCGCAGCCCGTCTTCGCGCTCTTGGACGTCGGCGCCGAGCTTCCGCAGCTCGCGCGCCTGAGCATCGGTGAACGTGTCCGGCCGCATGTGCGGCGCATCGGCCATCACCTCCACCCCGCCGTAGCCGATCGAGGCGATCGTGCGCACCGCATCTTCCAGCGTCGTCTGCTTGAAGGCATTGGTCGAGAATGCCAGTTGCGAGCGTTTCACGGTTGCTACAATACCGCGCATGACCGAGCAGATCGAACCCCCGGAACCGATGGAAGCGATCCCGGCCGCTAGCGGCTTAGCGGACCAGCAAGTTGAAGCGATCCTCATAAGCGTCGAGCGCGCGATCTCCGCCGCGAAAATCGCCGAGGCCCTGGGATGTAAAGAGGCAAGGCCCGTCCACGAAGCGGTCC
>JAHWKS010000108.1 GCA_019347795.1 Planctomycetota bacterium
AACATCTGGTGCTGGCCGGTCGGCTCGGGAGAAGTCTATGGCTACCGGATGGACACGAGCATGCCGCCGGCGGTTCGAGCCGGCGTCACTCCTCGACTGCTGGCCGATCATGACATCGGCGAGTGGAATACCTTCGAGATCACGATGAAGGGTGATCGGCTGTGGGTGAAGCTCAACGGAAAACAGGTCATCGAAAACGCTCAGCTTCCCGGCGTCCCCGCACAGGGCCCCCTCGCCCTGCAACATCACGGCGGCAAGCGTAACGGGGAGTGGGTGAGCCCTCCGGCGCTGGTCCAGTTCCGAAACATCTATATCAAGGAGCTGGAGGACTGATGACGAATGGCTGGGGAGAAGTCGGTACACGCCTCGGTTTTGGCGCAGGAGGTGCTGCGGTGGCTGGATCCGCAGGCGGGGGATGTGCTGGTCGATGGCACGTTGGGCGGGGGCGGGCATACGCGGCTGCTGGCGGAGGCGGTGGGGCCGACGGGGCTGGTGATCGCCTTTGATCGCGATCCGCGGGCGCTGGCGGCGGCGGAGCGGAATCTGGCGGGGATGCCCGTCAAGCTGGCCCATGCCAACTTCTCGGAGATGGCGGCTGTGCTTGACTCGGAAGCGACGGGTCCGGTAAAAGGCATCCTGCTCGACCTGGGGCTGTCGAGCGATCAACTCGCCGATGCGTCGCGCGGCTTCAGCTTCCTCGCCGAAGGCCCGCTCGACCTGCGGTTCGACCCGACGGAAGGGGCGCCGGCTTCGCAGTTGGTGAACCGCCTCGGCGAGAAGGAGCTGGCCGATGTGATTTACCGTTATGGCGAGGAGCGGTTCAGCCGGCGGATCGCGCGGAGGATTGTCGAGCGCCGGAAGACGAAACCGATCGAGACGGCCGGCGAGCTGGCCGAGCTGGTGCGCGGCTGCGTCCCCCGCTCCCGCGGCCATGCGATCGATCCGGCGACCCGCACCTTTCAGGCGCTGCGGATCGCGGTGAATCGTGAGCTGGAATCGCTGGAAACTACTTTGCGAGTCATCCCCGACATCCTGGCGCCGGGAGGACGGGCGGCCGTCATCAGCTTTCATTCATTGGAGGATCGGCTGGTGAAAACCGCCTTCCGCGACGACCCGCGATACGATGCACTCACCCGCAAGCCGATCCGTCCAAGCGAGGAAGAGATTCGCCGCAACCCGCGCAGCCGCTCCGCGCGACTGCGAGTCGCGGCACGAAGATAACTGCTGCCGACACGCCTCAAGGAGGAGGCTTCTATGGAACGCCGCGTGAAGCTTACGATCGCCGCCATCGCCCTGTCCCTTTTGGTCGCCGGTATGGTGCGGCGCTGGGCGAAGGAGGGCGAGTGGCCCTTCGCCGCCAGTCGGTCGCCGGACAAACCGCTGGAAACGTCAGGTGTGCACGACGAGACGATGGAGCGCCATCCGCAGGTGGCGTCCTCGCCGGCGTGGCCGAATGAGCAGCGCGGCGCCGTCTCTCCCGCTCCCCCGCCGTTGCCGCAGCACGACTTCGCGCCGCTGGACCGCACGTCCCGCGATGAAGGCGTGATGCGGGCGTCGTTCCTTCCCAACCCGTCGCCGGAGACGCGGCTTCCTTCGTCCCCCGATTCCGCGGCAAGCCAGGCGGAGAACGATTCAGGGAACACGGCGGCCACAGTCCCTGCTCAACCCGCCGCGCCGCCGTACTATCCGCAGACTTCGCAGGCCGGCTTTGACATCCAGGCGCCATCCGACCGCTACGTGATCCAGCCGAACGACAGTTACTGGTCGATCTCCCAGCGCGTCTACGGCACGGCCAAGTATTTCCAAGCACTCTTCGAGCACAACCGCCGCATCTGTCCGCAGCCCGACCGGCTGCCCGCGGGCGTCACACTCGAGACTCCGCCGCAGGAGGTCTTGCAGCGGTCGTATCCGGAGTTGCTTCGTTAGCCCGCAGTTGGGCGATTACCTCGCGAGAGCGACGGCGCAGCGTTTGTTGATCGTCGCCGTCGTCAAGCCCCGCGTCGCAGTTGCGCTGAATCCGCTCGGCGAACTGGAGCAGCGCTTGCCGGTCGCCTTGCCGGTCCGCCAACGCGCCGATCACCGCCAGCGCGTCCAGAAGGCGGACGTTAATGGAGAGATCGTTGCGGCCGTAATAGTGAATCTGGCGGAAGGCGGCCTCGAGCGCCTGGGGGAAATCGACGGAAGGGGCGATGACGCGCAAGCATCCGCCGCGATCGAACCGGTACGGCGAGGGAATGCGGCGCTGCGCCAGCTTGCCCAGCGCCGCGGCCAGGCGGTCGATGCAGGCGATGGCGGTAAATGGCGCGTTGATGCCGGGCGATAACGCCCGCACCGCAATCTCCACCATGTCCTCGATGGGGCAGATCACGTCCTGCTGTGAGGTGCGACGCAGGCCAATCAGGACGGCGCCGCGCACGTCATCCTCCGCCGCCTCGGCGCCCTCGGCCGGCCACACAGTCGCCAGAACGGCGCCGGCAATGGCGAAGTCGCCCGGGCGGAGCTCGAGCCGGAGCACCACGTCGTGTTTTTTCGCGGCCTCCATCAGTCCGCCGAGGTGGACGGCCTCGACATAGCCGTCGCGCGCAGCGCGGATTCGGCCGCCGGGCTCCTCCAGGGCGGCGAGCCGCCGTTGAACCGTCTCCGCGTCCGTAGGCGCGGGCGATTCCTGGTCGAAATCGGCATTTTTCAGCGATTCGGGAAACAGCCGCTCCAAGGCTCTGTCGATGTCGCCCGCCACCAGCGCCACGATGTGCGGGGCCTGGACCAATTGGGCGATGTGATGGATCAGAAAGATCAGCACGCCCATGCTGGCGATCGCGCCGATCACCCCCACGTAAACCGAAAGATTGGGCGTCAGCAACCCGGCATCCGAGGCGCCCACGCGTCGCAGCACCACCAGGCAGTAAAGGCTCGTGGCCAAGAGCAGCCCGATGGATATCTGGGGGACGTTGTCTGCCGCGAAGGTGCGCAAAAGCCGCGAGCCGAATTGCGACGTCGCAACCGAAACGGTCACCAGGGTAATCGAGAAGACGACGCCGGTGACGGTGAACATCGCCCCCGCGATGGCCGCAAGAGTGGCCCGTCCTGCTTCGGGCGTGATCTGAAACCAGGGCCAGTTCTCGAATGTCTTCTCGTTGATTGCTTCGTCCAACATCGGAAACGCCACACCCATCGCCAAACCGCCGGCGATCATCAACCCCGGCAAGAACCAAAAGCTCGAGCGAAGCGAGTCCCACCATCCCAGCAGCCGTACGATCATGCTTTCCACTCCGAAACGATCCCCCCGCGCATCATGCATGGGAAACCGGCGACCCCTCTGTTATACAGTCACGTTTGCCGGCGGCGTCGGCGTGCTCTACCGCGCGGATATTGCGGACCAGCCGTTCACCAGGCTTCCTGAAGAATCGCGAGCAGATCCTCCTCAGTCGGCTGGCGAGGGTTTATCGTCATCAATCGTTTGATCGCGAATGCCTTGCGGGCGAACTCGGGGAGTTGTTCCTCTCGGCCGCCGAGGTCGCGGATGCGAAGGGGGATGCCGATGTCGCGCTTGAGCTGCTCGACGGCGTCGGCGGCGAGGGCGGCCGCCTGGGATTCGTCGAGACCGCGGATGTCCTCGCCCAACAGTTCCGCCACGCGGGCCAGCCGAGCGGTTCGTTGCGGAAGGTTGTAGCGCATGACGAATGGGAGAAGCAGTCCATTTCCGGTGCCGTGGGAGCAGTGCAGCTCGCCCCCCAGGGGATACTCCAGGGCGTGCACCAGGGCCACGCCGCAGTTGGAGAAGGCCAGCCCGGCCAGCGTCGCCGCCAAGGCCATTCCTTCCCGCGCCGCCAGGTTCCTCGGCTCCCGCACCGCGGTGCGAAGATGCCGTGCGATCAGCGTGATCGCCGTCTCCGCCAGCACGTCTCCCAGCGGATGGGCGCCGTCGTAGGCGTGCGATTCGTCCGGCGGCAGTGCGGAATAGTCCGTCGCCGTGTACGCCTCGATGGCGTGCGTCAGCGCGTCGATGCCGCTGTCGGCCGTCACCCGGGGAGGACAGGTGAGCGTCAACTCCGGATCGACCACCGCCAGCGCCGGCCGCAGGTAATTGCTGAGCGTGCTGACCTTGATCTTCTGCTCTGTGTCGGTGAGCACGGCGGCGTGCGAGACTTCGCTTCCTGTGCCGGCCGTGGTGGGGACGCCCACCAGCGGAGTGACGGGGCCGGGGACGTTGTCCCAACTGAAGTAGTCGCTCGGCCGGCCACCGTGGGTGAAGAGGACGGAGACGATTTTCGCCAAGTCCATATTGCTCCCGCCGCCGACGCCGACAATCACGTCCGGTCGAAACCGAGCGGCGCACTCCACGCCGCGCAACGCGGCTTGCAGCGACGGCTCCGGCTCCCCGCCGTCAAAAATTTCGACGGCGACATCCGCCTCGGCCAGGCTCGCCTCGACCGGCCGAACCACGCCCGCCTCCACGAGCACCGGATCGGTCACCACCAGCGCCCGCATCCAGCCTCGGCGGGCGACGTGGCTTCCCAGCTCATTCACGGCGCCGCGTCCGAAGACGAGCCGCCCGGCGGAGTAGAAGTTCCAGATCGTTCGCATCGTCCTGTCTCGCAGTTGAACGGCCGCGGCAAGTATAGCAGCGAACCTTTCTCCTGTCGGCGGCGTAGGGATGGCAGGTAGGGCTATGCGGGGCCCGCGGCAGCGTGTAAGGTTTGCCGAAAACGCGGACGGCGATAGAGATCACTATGCTGCTGCTGGAAAACGTCAAAAAGTCCTACCGGGAGCCGGACGGCGGGGTGCTGCCGGTGCTCGACATCCCCCGCTTCACCGTGGACGCCGGAGAGCAGATGGTGCTGGTCGGCCGCAGCGGATGCGGCAAGACGACGCTGCTGCACGTCATCGCGGGAATCAGCCGGCCGGATGCGGGCCGCGTGCAGATCGACGGCCGGGATGTGGCGAAGCTTTCCGAGTCCGGCGCCGATAATTTTCGGGCCGCCATGCTTGGCTTCATATTTCAGACGTTCAACCTGCTCCCCGGCTTCACGGCGCTGGAGAACGTGCTCTTGGGGATGACCTTCGCCCGCAGGAAGTACAATCCGGGACGGGCCAGGGAGTTGCTCGACCGCGTCGGGCTTTCGCACCGTAGCCATCATAAGCCGGGGCAGCTTTCGGTGGGCGAGCAGCAGCGGGTGGCGGTGGCGCGGGCGCTGGCCAACGAGCCGAAGCTGCTTCTGGCCGATGAGCCGACGGCGAACGTCGATCCGGGCAACCAGCAAAACATCATCGACCTGATCCGCGGCGTGTGCAAAGAGGAGGGCGTGGCGCTGGTGCTGGTGACCCACGGCGAGGAAGTCGCTTCGCAGTTCGAGCGCGTGGATCACCTGGAAGAGATCAACCTGGTCGGCAAGCGGATGAGCAAGTCATGAGTCTGTGGAAGATCGCCTGGAGAAGTATCCTGCAGCGGGGGCTGGCCTCGGCGCTGACGACGCTCTCGATGGCCCTGGGCGTGATGCTCGTGGTGGCGGTGCTGCTGTTGTACGGCATCATCTCCACGCAGTTCCAGAACAACTCCAGCCTGGGCTACAACATGATTGTCGGCCCGAATAAAGGCGGCAAGCTGCAGCTCACGCTGAACACCGTCTACTACCTGAGCGAGCCGGTCGGCATCATCCCTTACAGCTACTACCTGGAGTTCAAAGACGCCCAAGAGCGCAGCCGGTATGACGGCGTCGAAGAACGTGACGGCAAGTTCGCCGCCTTCACCGCCGCGGCGATTCCCGTCTGCCTGGGCGATTATCTCGGCCGCTTCCGCGTGGTGGGGACGACGCCCGACATGTTCGAGGAGCTGCGATACGGCCCAGAGGCGAACCTGGAGTACGAGTTCGCCGCCGGCCGCAATTTCCAGACGCGGAGCGAGGAGCACGGTTTCTTCGAGGCGGTGCTGGGCTCGGCGGTGGCCCGGGAACTGGGGATTTCCGTAGGCGAAACGATCTCGCCCAGCCACGGCGTGCCCGGCGGTCACGAGCACGAGCAGAAGTTTACGGTGGTCGGCGTGTTGCGCCCCACCGGCACCCCCAACGACCGCGCGGCCTTCATCAACGTCGAAGGTTTTTACTTGATGGCCGATCACGCCACGCCGCTGGAAGAGTTCGAGATGGGCGAGAACGAAGTCGCCGCCGAGAGCGAAGAGGAACCCGCGGCGACGGCGAAAAAATCCGAGGCGCCGAAATCGCTCTATCCCACCACGCCGCTGCCGGTCAACGAACGGGCGGTGTCGGGCGTCCTGGTTCGCACCATCAGTCCGCTGGTCACCGCGGGACTGGTGCAGCAGATCGATCGCGGCCGAACCGCGCAAGCCGTGCTTCCGGTGCGGGAGATTTACAACCTCTTCGAGAACATCGTGGGGCCGATCCAGGCGGTGCTTTTGGCGTTGACGGTGATGATCTGCATCGTCTCGGGGCTCTCGATCCTGGTGAGCATTTACAACTCGATGAGCGACCGGCGGCATGAGATCGCCGTGATGCGGGCCTTGGGCGCCAGCCGCACCGTGGTGGGCTCGATCGTGCTGATCGAAGCGATCCTGCTCTCGCTCGGCGGAGCGGCGCTGGGCTTTGTGGCGGGGCACGGCTTGATCGCCTCGGCGGGCGGGATCATCGAAGAGCGGACCGGCGTGCAGATCGGCTTCTTTGACTTCGCCCCGCCCATGGAAGACGTGGAGCTTTGGATCGGCGGTCCGCTGCTCACCATCCCCATCTCCACCGAGCTCTGGGTCCTTCCCTCGCTCATCCTGCTGGCGATCCTCGTCGGCTTCTGGCCCGCCGTCGAAGCGTACCGCACAGACGTCGCCAGATCGCTGTAGCGCGAACCGGACGGGGTCGGGGAGGTTTTTCGGCCCATGTATTTGCCACGTCGCAAGACCCATCGCCGAAAAACCACCGCGACCCCTTTCGCTCCGCGCAACGGCGCCTTGTCGCTCATTCTCATCCGGCGTATCGTGGCCGGCGCCCATGACAACGATCCTCGACAAAATTGTCGCGACGAAGAAACAGGAGATCGCGGCGGCGGAAGCTGCGCGGCCGGAGCGGGAGCTGCGCGCCGAAGTGGCTGATGCGCCGCCGGTGCGGGACTTCTTTGCGCCGCTGGCGCCGGCGGGGTCGATCCGCCTGATTGCCGAGGTGAAGAAGGCGAGTCCTTCCAAGGGGGTCATTCGCGAGGACTTTGACCCGGTGGCGATCGCCCGCATCTACGAGGAGAACGGCGCTGCGTGCATCAGCGTCTTGACGGATGAGCGGTTCTTTCAGGGAAGCCTCGAGTACCTGGCCGCCATCCGCCGGCACGTGAAGGTCCCGCTGTTGCGAAAGGATTTCATTCTCGCCACGCGGCAGCTCCTGGAAGCCCGCTGCGCCGGGGCCGACGCGGTGCTGCTCATCGCCGAGTGCCTGGACGACTGCAATCTGCGGAAGCTGCACAACGAGGCGGTCGAGCTGGGCTTGACGCCGCTGGTCGAGTTCTACGAAGAGAGCAACCTGGAGCGGGTGCTCGACGCCGGCGCGACGCTGATCGGCGTCAACAACCGCGACCTGCGCACGTTTCACACCGACCTGGAGCACACGATGCGAATGCGGGCCCGGGTTCCCGCCGACTGCGTGCTCGTGGGCGAAAGCGGCATCCACAGCCGCGCAGACGCCCTGCGCCTGGAGTCCGCCGGCGTAGACGCCATGCTCGTCGGCGAGCACCTCATGGCCTCCCCCAACATCGCCGCCGCCGTCCGCGAACTGCTGGGGAGGGCAGTTCGTCCCGTCGGCGACTGAGTCACGGCTCAGGGATTCCAAGTTGGCGGCAGATTCCGCGCGCCGTGTAGTCGTTAACCTCGCGGTGACGCGGCACGCTGCTCTGCTGGCCGTTGGCCGGATTGACCCACACCGAATGGCCCCGGCCTTCTCGCAAGAGTTCACACCCGTGCTTCTTGAGATGGCGCACCAGGTCTTGGCGCTTCATTGCGCGACCACGCCTGCCGGCTATTCCTTCACGTCCATGCTGGCGGTCAGGTGAAGATAGATCGGCTCTTCCAAATCCATTTCCTCGTCGGTCACGAGCGGATTGGGCTGCGGGATCGCCTGCCCCTGCTCAAAGCACGTTTCCGCGACGTCGATCAGCGCGATAGCCAGCAGGCGCCGGGCTTCGGCGAGATCAGCGCCGCAGGTAATCGCGGCCGGAAAGTCCAAAACCTGTGCGTGCACGCCGCCATCGACGAACTTGTAACCAGCCTTGTATTGCAACATTGCCTTGCCTTCGCCTGAACTCGGCTCTCTCGCAGATTTACGCCACAATAGTCAGGCTACCTGCGGCCGCTGCGTCCCGTCAACGCTCCAAGGCGAGCCGCACTACCGGATCACCACCTTGAGCCGATCGAGAAGATTGCTCGGGCTATGAAAGCGAAGGCCGCGTCTCGATCGACCGGTTGATCAGCGCGAGAATCCACTCGCGCTCTTCGCCGGTCAGCGGCAGGCGTGGGGGGCGGGTGGTTTCGGCGCCGAAGCCGCGGACGGCCATCGCCAACTTGATGTATTGGACCAGCTTCGGGTGCGTGTCGAGGTGCAATAGCGGCGTGTACCAGCGGTACAGGTCGCGAGCCTTGGCGAAGTCGCCGGCGGTCGCCAGGTCCCACAGCCGGCGGTTCTCCTCGGGAAAGGCATTCACCAGGCCCGACACCCATCCCTGGGCGCCCAGCATCACGCTTTCCAAGGCGAGATCGTCCACGCCGGCGAAGAGGATGAAGCGATCGCCGTAGAGGTTGCGAAGGTCGGTAATCCGCCGCGGGTCTTCCGACGATTCTTTAATCGCGACGATGTTCGCGAGATCGGCCAGATCCGCAAACATCTCGGGATGCACGTCCACGCCGTAGGAGACGGGGTTGTTGTAAATCATTACCGGCAGATCGGTCGCCTCCGCGACGGCGCGGAAGTGGGCGATGGTTTCCCGGGAGTCGGATTTGTAGACCATTCCCGGCAGCACCATCAGGCCGGAGACGCCCGCGTCGCGGGCTTCGACGGCGAAGCGGCAGGCGCCGCGCGTGGCGTACTCGGCGACGCCGGTCAGCACCGGGACCCGTCCGCCGACGGCATCGACGGTCCCCCGCAGCACCGCCAGCTTCTCATCCCGCTCCAGCGAGCAGTTCTCGCCCACCGTGCCGAGCATGACCATTCCGTGGACGCCGGCCTCGACCATCCGCTCGACATGACGAGCCGTCGCTTCTATGTCAAGCGAATGATCGTCGCAAAACTGCGTCGTGGCGGCGGGAAACACGCCGGACCAATGCGTCGTCATCAGAGATTCCAAGGTGTGGGGCCCGTTTCAGGGGAACGGCGCCCACGATAAGTTTCCCCGGGGAAATGTCAACGACTCGACGATTCGGCCCGTTTCCGCCTCGGCCGGGGTTTGACTACAATCCAGCATAACTTGCCGCCGGGATGCCTGTCTCCATTCCCATGCTCACGATGGTCCGCGTTCCATTTTCGATTTTAATCATTGCGGCGATGGCGTCGCACGGCATCGCCGAACCGGTCGATGTGGCGCCGCTTCTGAAGACGCTGCGGAACGTGGGTCCCCGGGGGGGAAGGACATCGGCCGGCGGTCGCGGCCGTGGAGAAGTTGTCGCAGGCCGAGCCGGAGCAGTTGACGCAGATTCTGGGATGCATCAACGCCAATAAAGTCTGGCTCAACGGCCGGCTGCTCACTTCCGCCGACGTGTATCACACAAACACGAAGATCGACCGGTACATCGGCCGCGGCCGGCTGAAGAAGGGGCGGAACGAAATCCTCGTCAAGGTCTGCCAGAACGAGCAGACTGAGGACTGGGCTCAGCGGTGGCAGTTTCAGCTTCGCGTCTGCGACGAGTACGGCACGGCGGTGTTGTCGGAGAGTCGCGACTGAGTCAGAATCATGCTGTCGTCTCCCTTGGAGATGAGGGGGAGGTCGTCGGCGAAAGCAGCTTCGGCGAGACGATTCAAGGCTCGCTGGCGGCGTCCGGCGACGCGCTCTATGTGCGCAG
>JAHWKS010000109.1 GCA_019347795.1 Planctomycetota bacterium
TCTCACCGATCCGCGCCGCCTCGTGCAGCTTCACTAGTGAAGCGGCATTTTGGGCGAGATGTTTCTTGGCCGCCTCCTGCTGATCCCACGGCTCTCCCGGCGGCGGGACATTTCCTTCGCCGGCGCCGACGATCGGCAAATCGCCGGCCGAAGCGGTGTAGACGCCCGAGTCCAGCGGCCCGATCGCCGCGAGCCAGAGCGATGTTGGATCCTCGGCCCCCGCGGGGAGCGCGTAGTACGCCTCCAGTTCCTCGGCGGTGATCGGCTCCCCCTCGGCGCGTACCGCATCAAGCGCCTTCGCCGCGCGCCCCGACGCCATCGCGAGGTAAATCCATACTCCCAGCACCGGCGTCAGCACGAGAAGCGCGAACATCGCGAGCAGGCAGCCGAAAGGACTGAAGCGCGACGAGCGAGGCGAGGAGCGAGGATCAACCATTTTTTTCTTGACGTGTCAGGGACGCCGATGCCGCCCTTACTAGGGAGAATACCAGAACTCCGGGAACCCGTGCAGCAGGATCACCGGCTCGCCCCGGCCCGCCTCGACGTAATGAAGACGAATGTCGTTGGTCCCAACAGATGCATGGCGCCAACTTTCCGGCGCGGCCGAGGAGTCGTTCATCGATCTCACCACGGCACGAAGCCGAGCACAGCCGCGATCGCCAACAGCACGGCGAGCAGCAGCGCGGCCGCGGCCGCGATGAGCCACGTCGAGCGGCGCCGGCGGGCGTCTTCCGCGACGGGCGAGAGGAGCGGCGGATCGCTTTCCCGAGTCGCCGGCGCGTCCTCGTGCACCGGCTGAAGCATCGGAAGCGAATCGTCAGGTTCTTCCAGCGCCGCGGAGCTGCCGGCGGAGACTTCTCCTTTCAAGTACGCCGTCAAAGCCCGCGCGAACTCCTTCATCGTGGCGAACCGCTCCTCCGGCTGCTTGGCGATCGCCCGCTGACAGATGGCCGAGAGCGCCGGCGTCACGTCGGGGCGCAGCTTCGCAACCGGCGCCGGCTCGACGTGCAGCACCTGGCCGATCACCGTCGGCATGCTCCCCTGAAACGGGCAGCGGCCAGTCAGCAACTCGTAGAGAACCACGCCCAAGCTGTAAACGTCGGCGGCGGGGCCGATCGGGGCGCGGTCGTCGATCTGCTCCGGCGCCATGTACGCCGGCGTGCCGACCATCGTCCCTTCCTGCGTGAGCCGCGTCGCGGCGTTGTCGTCCAGGTAGCGGGCGAGGCCGAAGTCCATCACGATCGGATCGCCGCGGCGGTCGATCATGATGTTCGCCGGCTTCAAGTCGCGATGCACGATGCCCAGCGCGTGCGCCTCGTGCAGCGCCAGCGCGATCTTCCGGACGGCCATCGCCGCCTGCCGCTCGGGCTGCCGCTTGTCCGACTTGATGTACGCCGTGAGCGGTCGGCCGTCGATGTACGCCATGGCGATGAATGGGACCCCCTCGTGCTCGCCTATGTCGAAGATCGGGCAAATGTGCGGATGCCGGAGCGTGGCCGCCGCGCGGGCTTCGCGATTGAACCGCTCGGCGAGCGTCGGATCGCTGCTCTTCTCCAGCTTGGGGACCTTGAGGGCCACCAGCCGATCGAGCTGCGCATCGTGAGCGAGATAAACCGTTCCCATCCCGCCATGCCCCAACACGCTGCGGATGCAGTAGCGATCCAGCATCTCGCCCGGGCGAAGGCAAGACGCACTCGCTTCACGGCCTCCGCGGGTGAGATTCGCCGCATCGGCCGCCAGCGTTTCGGCGGCGGTGTCGGCAGCGCGCATCGACTTTGTGCGCGGCGGACGGTTCGGCGGTGGAGAAGAAGAGCTCATGGCGACAATGCTATTGTAACGCTCCTCGGCGTCCATTCCCAATTCGAGGAACTCGGGCCGTCGTGTCCGCTCGAAATGGTCGTCGCCCTCACCCTACAAACCGCAAAGCGTGCCGGCGCTCATTTACCGCCATCTGGACATCGATCCCGCGACAACTTTCCCCGACTTGATCGTCCGCTCCCGTCTGCTCGAAGAGCGCCAGCGGATCGCGGAGCTGCTATAGCAGATCCAATGCGCTACGGGGCTTTCGTAGACTGGATGAAGTCGAGAAGGGGTTGCAGGTCGTGCGCCCAAATGAGAGTAAGCCCCCGCGATTGCGCGTCGATGAGATTAGGAACGCTATACACGCCGCTCAAAATCGCCACCGGCACGACATTCTTGATTCCCAGATCGTTCCGCCACGACTCGGCCTTCACGGCGGCGTCGTTGTTGACTCGCTTGACGGAATTCACCTCGGAGCTGGAAACTTTGCATTCGACCGGCATCACGCGAAGGTCGTAAAGTCCGATCGTGACGTCCGCCTTCCGGCCGCTGAGTAACGCTTCGCCGCAAAATTCTCCCGCTTTCGGCGCAGCGGCCAGAACGGGCATCTCCTTAGCCGGGATCGCGGTCATGCCAATCGACTTGAGACTGGCCTTGACCGCCTCCTCTTGGGCGGTTGACCCTTGCATCCTGCGCTTCGTGCCCGTCTTCTGATTGGCCATGAGAGCTGCCGAAGCGACAATCGCCGCGTGTTTCTCGATCTCGGTCGGCTCCCGTTCTTCTTTGACCCACGGAAAACGCCGAGAGTCGAGTCCCAAGAGGATCACCTGGATGATGCGTTGCACCATTTCGGGGTGCGCCATCAATTGCCTCCGGGAGAGATATGCCTCGGCGATGGTTTTGAGGTCGTCCTCCGAGATCGGCGGGCCAGCCAAGTACCTAAGCGGCCCGCGGAGCCTCGGGTCGGTTAGGATCTCAATCGCATTGGCTTCAAGTTGGCTGAGATCGACAGATTTCTCCAATAGCTCCTCGAAGTACGCCTGATACTCGTCAAAAAACTCGGTGTACACTTCAAGCGGCTCTTCCATTCGTTCCTTGCGAAAAATCTCGACCGCTTGGGCAGCGCCGTCCGCGAGGTCCTTTTCTGTCCACTGTGGGGGAGCCTTCACACGATCGCTCCTTGCCGAAGCAGCTCCGGGGGGGGGACCCATAGCCGCTCCACTTCTCGGGGCTCGAATTTGGTCAAACCACCCGCGTAGGTCCGCCCGTCGGATACTTGCACCGAACGCGAGAGGTAATCGACGAGGTTCGAGAGCACCATGTCCCCAAAGTTTTCGCGAGGATAAAGACCGTGAGCAATGTTAATGTGACGCGCAGCAACCCTGTTCTGAACGAAGGCGGGCGGGCGACGGGCCATGTAGGTCGCCAGGATTGGGGCCGGATGGCGGAGACCCACCGACCACCACGCCCGGCGATTCGACGCGATGTATCCTTCATGGATGCCCAGCGTGCGGGCTCTGCTGAGAAAACGCTCCACGGCGGCCAATTCGCCCCGATCAAAGACATCGAGATCCGGCGGGAGGTCAATTACCATCCGCAAACCGGCGGCGGTTTCCAGGATCTTGCCCGCCCGGATCAACTCTCGGGCTTTGGTGACCGTGGGGAAGAATACCGTCTCGGGCAGCCCGCAACTGTGATCTCCGGCGATCCAGAACTTGTTCGCCCCCGTCACTTGTCCGCGGTGGACGCGGCAGAGTTCGCCGAGTTCCACGTAGCCGGCCGGTCCGCGCTTTCTGGGGCGGGTGAGGTGCGTCCAGCGAATCTGCGATTCTAACCGCTCACGGCGAATCGCGCGCCCGTTTGTTGTATCGCTTAGATCCTCCAGGGCTCCGATCCTTCGGAGCGTGATCCGCTCGGGCCGCGTCCCGGCCTCGAAAAACGTGATCGCGGCCGTCGCCGCCGCGTCCGGGAACGGATTCGCGGATGGTTCAATCACATCGATTCGCATTCCGCCGAGTGGTCCAAGGAACAAATCGCGGACGAGCTTGCCGTAATTCACGTCCAGCCATTCCGCCGCCGTGATGAAAATGCCGCAGTCGCCCGGGGCGGTCCGCTGGGCCGTGGCCATGAAAAAATGAACGTGAAGGCCGGCCAGTTGGCTGGCTTCCAGGCCAAGCTTTCTTGCCTGGAGCGAGAGCCATGCCTTCCAGGCGGGGTCGATCTGGTGATGCCGCACATAGGGTGGATTGCCAATGTAAAGCGTCCTGCCTTCCGCGGGCCCGAGATCGGCGTCCCGGTAATCCGCGACTACGATCCGCGAGCGGTTGGCGAAACCGAGCGCGGCCAAGTTCGCACGCGCCAATAGCGATGCCAGCGGATCGATCTCAATGCCGATGAGGTGGGCGTGCGGAAACGCCCGCGCCGCCCGGCTGAGGAACCGACCCGAGCCGACGCCGGGATCGATAACCCGAGAAGGTTCTCCGATCCAGGCCGCCGCGCGGCTGATCATCCAGTCGACAATTTTCAGCGGGGTGTACGTGGCGCCTTGGCCGCGTCGCTCCTCTGGGCGGCGCAACTCGCAGAAGTATTCGCCGAGCGGGTCGCCGCCGCTTCGAATGGCTCGGCTGAGCGCCTCGACCTGCGCGTCATCGACGGGAACGGCCTTCCGGACGAGGCGACGTTCGACGTGTGAAAGATCCGGCGCCGACGCTGCGCCGAGAGCCGACGCGAGTGAAATCAGCCTTTCGGCGGTGATCTTCGCGCCGGCGACGTTGTCAAACAGTGTCGGTTGGGCTGCTCGTGACATCGGAACTTCCACGGCGAGGCGCCAAGTGTACTTGAGTATAGCAAACGCGCCGGTCCTGTAAACACTCAGGATCGGCTCGCTCTTCGCTCGTGCCGGCGATTCTCAACCGCCGATGGTGAGCGTCGGCTTGAGCCGGTATGCTAGCAGCATTCCGATTTTCCCGTGCGGGGAGGGGGCGGCGGATCGGCGTTGACCGGATTTCTCTTGCGGCGTATAGTGCCGCCGTGCAATGGAGCGCACGAACGTCCGGTTCCGACCCAAGAGCCGGCGGCACGGAGATAGCATGGAGGTGACGCTCCCCCGTGGCCTTTCCCGCCTTGTATGCGCCACTGGAGTCGCCGGTGATCGACCACGACCCCTTCGATCCGAAGGAGCAGGTCCGCCAGGCCACCGATATCGTGGACCTGGTGGGCGGCTATCTCGACCTGCGCCGGCAGGGACGCGTCTACCGCGGACTGTGCCCCTTCCACGACGACAGCCGGCCCTCGCTGCACGTCGACCCCGAGCGGCAATTCTGGAAGTGCTGGGTCTGCGACGTGGGAGGCGATGTCTTCAGCTTCGTCATGCACAAGGAAGGCGTCTCCTTCCGCGAGGCGCTGGAAATGCTGGCCGAGCGGGCCGGAATTACGCTTCGCCGCAGTCCGCAAACCAAGGTGGAGCCGGGGAGTCCGCAGGATAAACGCACGTTGTATGCGGCGTTGGAGTGGGCGGCGAAGCAATATCACCAGTGCTTCTTGAACTCGCCCGAGGCGGCGGCCGCCAGGAAGTATGTCGAGGAGCGGCAAATCGCGCGCGAGAGCGTTGAGCGGTTTCACATCGGCTTCGCCCCCAACGCCTGGCAGTGGCTGATCGACCGGGCCAGGACGACGCCCTTCACCGGCGAGGTCCTGCAGGCCGCGGGGCTGGCCGGCAAGAGCGAGCAAGGCGGACGTCACTACGACCTGTTCCGCGGCCGGGTGATGTTTCCCATTCGCGACACGCAGCGGCAGTGCGTCGCGCTGGGAGGCCGCATCCTTCCCGAGTTCGCCGACGATCGCACCGGCAAATACTACAACTCGCCCGAGACGAAGGTCTTCCACAAGAGCGAGCAGTTCTACGGGCTGGACCTGGCCCGCGACTCGGCCGAGATGCGGTCCGCCAAGGCGCCGCAGCGAAGCATCGTGGTGGTGGAAGGGTACACCGACGTGGTGATGGCTCATCAATGCGGCGTGGGGAACGCGATTGCGGTGCTGGGGACGGCGCTCAATGAGAAGCACATCCGCATCCTGCGGCGATTCACCGATACCATTTACCTGGTGCTCGACGGCGATGAGGCGGGACAGCGGCGCACCAATGAGATTCTTGAGCTGTTCGTCGCCGAGCAGGTCGACGTGCGGATCGTCACTCCGCCGGAAGGGCTCGATCCGTGCGACTTCCTCCTCGCCCGCGGCGGCGACGCATTCCGCGACTTGCTCGATCACGCGGTCGATGCGCTGGAGCACAAAGTGCGCGGCCTGACGGTCGGCCTGAACCCGGCGTCCGACACGCACCGCGCGCACCAGGCGGTCGAGGAGATTCTGAGCGTGCTGGCCAAGGCGCCGCGACTGCACGCCGGGACGGAAGCGTCGCTGCGGATGCGGGAGCAACAGATGCTGGCCCGCCTGTCCCGGCAGTTTCTCGTGGACGAAGGCGAACTCCGCGCCCGGCTCCGCGAGCTGCGACGAGCCGCCAAGCCCCGTTCGGGCGACCGCTCGCAACCGGCCCTGACGACTCCCCTGGCGCCGACTAAAATGGGTCCGGGCGAAACGGAGCTGCTGGAGATCATGACGCTCGACCGCGACCTGGCGGAGCGGGCGGTCGAGGAAATCTCCGCCTCCGACCTAACAACGCCGGCCGCCCGCGGCCTGTTCTCCGCCTTCCGCCGGCTGTACGAGCAAGGCCAGCCCCTCGACCTGCTGCGAGTGATGACCGAGGTGGAAGACGCCCACCTTAAGAGCCTCCTGGTCGAGCTGGACGAGAACGCCCGCGCCAAGGAAGAAAAAACACAGCAGTCGGCGCCCGAGCGGCTGGAGACGCTGATCGGCCGACTGCTCGCCCGGAGAGAAGAACAGGAGCGCCGCCAGAAAGAAGCCGCCTTGGAGCAAGGGTCCCTAAGCGACGACGAACAACTGCGGCTGTTATTGGAGCTGCACGAACAAGACAAACGCAAGTACGAACTCCACTGAGGATTCGACGAGAGTTTTGAACAGGAGGCAACGAAGAGAACAGAGAAGTGCTTTCCCTCCGTTCTCTCTGTTGCCTTCTGTTCAAATCTTCTGTCGATTGCAGAGACGAAATGACGATCGGCCCTTCGGTCCGCGTTCATGGAGGGATGGCGGCGGAGGGTTCGAGGTATTCCCGCGAGGCGCATGAAAGCGCAGGAGGACGACGATGGACCTGTTGCCCCACGAACTCGATCTGCGGCAGCTTATCGATAAAGGGCGAGAGCAAGGCTACCTCACCTACGACGAGGTGAACCTGTACCTGCCCGACGAGGACGTCAACCCGGAGAAGCTGGACAACCTGATCATCGCCCTGGACGAGCAAGGGATCGAGCTGGTCGAAGAGCCGCCGGCGAAGTTCGAGGAAGCCCCCAAGCCTCCGCCCCCTTCCGCGGCCGAGCTGCAGGCTGCTCAGGAAGAGATCGTGCTAATGACGGCCGCCGAGCTCCCTAAGCTCAGCGACGACCCGATCCGCATGTACCTCTCGCAGATGGCGGCGATTCCGCTCTTGTCGCGGGATGAGGAGATCGCGCTGGCCAAGAAGATCGAGGTCACCCGGCGCCGGTTCCGGCGCTCGGTCTTGAGCTGCAGCTTCGCGCTCAAGAACGTGGTGGACGTGCTCGATAAGGTGCATCGCGGCGAGCTGCCCTTCGACCGCACCATCAAGGTCTCGCTTACCGAGCGGCTCACCAAGGAGCAAATCCAGGCCCGCATGCCACACAACCTGCGGACGCTCCACCGGCTCCTGGCGAAGAACGAGAAGAACTTCCGCGTGCTGGTGTCTCGCTCCGCCACGCGCGAGGAGAAGTCGGCCGCGCGAAAGGACTTCCTCCGCAAGCGCCGCAAGTGCCTGCAGTTGGTCGAGGAGTTGAGCGTCCGCACCCGCCGCGTGCAGCCGCTGATGAAGCAGATGGAGGACTACGCCAATCGCATCGACTTCCTCCGCCGCCGGCTGGAGGGCCTGCCCGAGGACTCGTCGGCGAAAGACCAGCGGGCGAACCTCCGCCGCGAGCTGCGCGACCTGATGCTCCTCACCCAGGAAAGCCCCCGCAGCCTGCGGGAAAAGATCGAGCAGGTCCGCCGCCTGTTCGTCGATTACGAGGCGGTCAAGCGGCAACTTTCCAGCGGCAACTTGCGGCTGGTGGTGTCGATCGCCAAGAAGTACCGCAACCGCGGCCTGAGCTTCCTCGACCTCATCCAGGAAGGGAACACCGGCCTGATGCGGGCGGTGGACAAGTACGAATACCGCCGCGGCTTCAAGTTCTCCACGTACGCCACGTGGTGGATCCGCCAGGCGATCACCCGCGCGATTGCGGATCAGGCGCGCACGATCCGCATTCCCGTGCACATGATTGACGTGCTTTCCAAACTGCGTAATATTCAGAAAAAGCTCCAGCAAGAGCTGCGCCGCGAGCCGTCGATGGAAGAGCTGGCCATGCGGGCCGACATCGACGTGGAGGAGGTCCGCCGGGTGATGGACATCGGCCGGCACCCGGTGAGTCTCGACCGGCCCGTCGGCGACAGCGAGGACAGCGCGTTCGGCGAGTTCATCGAAGACTCCACGAGCGACAATCCCGTCCGCACCGCCAATAATGAAATTCTGCGGCAAAAGATCGAGGCCCTGCTCAAGACCCTCACGTATCGCGAGCGCGAGATCATCCGCCTGCGATACGGGCTGGGGGATGGCTACACCTACACCCTGGAAGAGGTCGGCCGCATTTTCAGAGTCACCCGGGAGCGGGTGCGGC
The DNA here is from genome assembly GCA_019347795.1 of Planctomycetota bacterium. Taxonomy (GTDB): domain Bacteria; phylum Planctomycetota; class Planctomycetia; order Pirellulales; family Pirellulaceae; genus JAHWKS01. Next base: position 8,595 of record JAHWKS010000109.1, read on the forward strand.
AGATCGAGGCCAAGGCGGTTCGCAAGCTGCAGCATCCGGTGCGTTCGCAGCACCTGGAAGGGTTCATTAAAAGCGCCGCGGGCTGACCACGCCCGCTGGTTCCTTAGCCACGCGACTTTCCCAGCCGCCGGTCGTCAGATCGGCGGCTTTTTTTGTGTCACAGAGCCATCATGACCAACGACAAGTTATCCTCCGCAGCACTAGTTACGCTCCATCGCATCCACCGCCAGTTGACCGACCTGCGCGGCCGGCGGGAGCGCGGGCCGAAGCAGATCGCCGCGGGCGAGGCGAACGTCGCCAAGAAGCAGGAGGAGGCCAAGGCCGCCAAGGAGGCGCTCACCAGGGCCAAGGTCAAGGCCGACGACCTGCAGCTCCAGCTTCGCCACCGAGAAGGCCGCATCGAAGACTTGCAGAACAAGCTCAACCTGGCCAACAGCAACAAGGAGTACCAGGCGATCAAGGAGCAGATCGCCGCCGATAAGCAGGCCAATAGCGTGCTCACCGACGAGATACTCGAAATACTGGAGCGCATTGAGGACTTGGAGCGCAAGCTCAAAGACGCCAACGCTGCCGTCGCCCACAGCCAGGAGGATTTGAAAGCGATCACTCAGCGGGTCAAAGGAGAGCGGGCCACGCTGGAATCGGAGATCGAGCGCCTCACCACAGAGCTGCATCAGGCCGAAAACGCTCTGCCCGGCGCCCTCCGCGCCGAGTACAAGCGACTCTCCGAGAGCCGCGGCGAAGACGCCCTGGCGCCCGTCGAGAACGAAGTCTGCACCGGCTGCTACACCACCATCACCCGCCAGATGAAGACCGAGCTCCTCATGGCCAACCCCGTCTTCTGCAAAAGCTGCGGCCGGCTGCTGTACATGCCGGAGGAGTAGCAGTGCTTCGCTAAGCCCCGATGGATCAGCCGCAGGGCGCTATCCCCCGGTTCCGAATCCAGGAACCGAGCCGCGGAGTTCCCAGACCCGGACGCTAGTGCGTCGCGGCTGATTCACCTATCGAAGTGCACTGACGAAGCAGTAGAAGCGTCGAAAAGGATCTCGACTTCGTCGTCCGGCGGCTGGACTTTGCGAACGATGAATTCACCGGGCGCCCGTCCTGCATCCAGACAGGTTGATGCACCGATCTCTTCGACCATCCCAAGGCGATTTGGCCGTCGGGACCGTAGCCGGCCCACTTTCCCGAGTGGTTGCGGAGGAGCTCATCAAGATCGGCGCGGAACCGGTCGATGGCGGCGGCGAGAGCAGGCGGAATCTCGCGCTGAATGGCGGTTGCCGGGGTCTCGTTCACTTCTCCTCCGGGTTCCGGCGCCGATGCGTACGACATGTGGCGGCCTCGCGATTCACTGAAAGAACTTGCACTTCTTCACCTTAACGCCGAGGAACCCACGCAGCAATCGTCCCCAACGTGTAAACGCCGTGTAACAAGGGGCA
>JAHWKS010000110.1 GCA_019347795.1 Planctomycetota bacterium
CCATGATCGAGAGCGCGCGCGAGCACTGCGACGCCCTGGACGCCCTAGGCTTCACGCGATACTGCGTCTCGCTGAAAGACTCCGATCCCCAGAAAGTGATCGAGGCGAACAAGCGGTTCGCCGCGCTCCGCCCGGAGACGCCGCTCCACCTGGGCGTGACCGAGGCGGGTCTGCCGCCGGAAGGGATTATCAAGACCCGGATCGCTTTTGAGCAACTGCTGGGGAGCGGCATCGGCGACACGGTGCGCGTCTCGTTGACGCTTCCCAACCCGCGCAAGGCGGAAGAGGTGCTGGCCGGAAAGCAGATCCTGGCCGACCTCGCCGCCGGGCGCGTGCGGACCGTCGTCCAGTTCAACCGCCAGGGATTGAACGTGATTAGCTGTCCGAGCTGCTCGCGCGTCGAAAACGAGGCGTTCGTGGAGCTGGCCCAGCGCGTCAAGGAAATGACCCGCGCCGTCCAGGACAAAGCAATCACCATTGCGGTGATGGGCTGCCGCGTCAATGGACCAGGCGAGACAGACGACGCCGACCTGGGCCTCTGGTGCGGGGCGAACTTCGTGAACCTCAAGCGGCGGAAGGAATCGCTGGGGGCGTATTCCTACGAGGAGATCCTCGACCGGCTCCAGGAGGAGCTGGATAAGCTGATCTCCGAGTGCGGCGGAGGCGGGTAGTCCGCGGCAAGGTAAGCCGCGCGAAACCGCAAGCGGGATGCCGTGCCGGTTCGCGCGATTCGCGGCCGCCAAATGCCGTTAGAATGTCGCTTCGCCGCGGAGGAACAGACCGTCGAAGGACATGATGTTCGAGTCGTCCTGCTCGCTGAAGAATCCGGCGTAGCGACCGCCCGAGGTGCCCAGGTCGAACCAGCTTTGAAACAGCCAGCCGGCCGAGAGATTCACATTGGCCAGGGGCGACACCCGGGCGCCGACTTCGGCCTCCGTGATGGGAATGATGCGCACGACCGACTGGGTCTGCGCGGCGGTGATGCCGAACCGCGAGGCGGTGAACTCCACGTCGTACGTTCCCAGCGGCAATGAACCGTGTCCCGAAGCGAACACGGCCCAAAAGGACCCGCGGCGCTCCAGAGAAAATCCGGTCCGGGGACCGGCGCCGAAGAAGTCGACGTTGTAATCGCCGAACGCGACCTGCGCCCCGCCGGCGGTGACCAACGAGGAGTAGAACTGGTCGACTTCGGCCAGACGCACGCCCGCCGACCATTCCACGCCCCAAGCCGAGCTATCCAGGGGCACGCTCCGCCGCAGCTCCAGGTCCCAGACGTTCACCTCGACTTCCGCAATAGTGTCGATGCGGTCGGCCACGGGCACAGGGACCCCGGGCGGCGCGAAGGCGCCGGGCAGCGTTTGCATAAATAGCCTGTTGCTGGGATCGATCACCGTCACCTGCCCCACAATCGCTTCAAAGGGATCGACAAAAAACTGATTCGGCGCGGTGATCACCCCGTCCTCTTCCCGTTCTCCGGTCAGACGCGCGTACGTGACGCGGACCTCTCCCCACCCGTTGTCGAGACGGTAGCCGCCATAAACGCGGAAAGCCGGCTCGTATTCAAAGTCGATCGTCTCAGGGTGCGTGGCGATGGTGCTCAGGTCGGGGGCCTGCACGCCGCGGACAAACGCCGCGGTATCGCTGAAGTTCGGCCGGACCAGGAGGAACTCCGCGCCCGCCACGAAATTGCCGCCGCGGCCGGTCCCGGCGCCCAGCGCGCCGGCCGAAGGACAGCAGCAGCTTGACTGGCCACATCCGGAACAGTGTTCCGACACAACCGGCGCGGGGCCCTGCCACTCCGGCGGGATCACGGGTTCAAGCGCGGTTTGCGCCGAACCGGCGGTGGCCGCTAGCGCTGCCAGAGCGACCCCATAAAGCAAGGTTCGGAAAGGGAAGTGCATTGTCGTTCCATCGCTGCATGGCAGTCGGTCGAGCGAAGCGCTGCAAGCCGGTGTTTCGATTATCACTATCGGCATCCGCATTTTTGGAATTCGAGGGAATTCCGGCAAAATCGGCGTTTCGCTCACGTTGCGGTTATCCGGCGCCACCCGTCGTGGGTGGCTGAAGCTGGGCCCGCTTTCCACAAATAGCGTAGGATTCCGCTGCAATCGCGCGTGGGGCGCATCCGGAACGACTCTTAAATTGCTCAGGCGAATCGCCAATTCCACCCGGCCCTGGCTGGTTCCCCTGCGACCAAAACGCGGGGCGCGTCGAAGGAAAAAACTGCGTCACGGATCATTTCGGTCGGGCCTTGACCCGCCCTCAGGAGCGTGCGACAGGGGATGGAGCCATGAATCGATTGCGCGCGTGCTTTGTCTGGACTCTTGCCGGTTGCCTTTGTTCCAGCACGGCGCTGGCGGATGGCGTGATGCGCGACGGACAGGGCGCCGTGGCGGCCGGGCGCGGCGGAACGAACCTGGCCTTCGCCGACAACGGCGCGATCCTGCTGGACAATCCGGCGGGGATGACGAATGTCGCCAGCAATGGACTCCTGGATTTCAGTCTGGACAACCTGATGGTGATGGCGGAGTATTCCGATCAGGAAAACCATACCGACTCGGACCTCGCCGTGTATCCGCTCGGCTACTTCGCCGTCATGCAAAAGGCCTTCGACGGCGTGCTCGCCTATGGCATCGGCGTTTTCGCTCCCGCGGGCTTCGGCGCCAATTACGACATGATCAATACCGGCATCGATCCGGGGCGAGTCAACTACGAGTACATGTCGTTCGGCGCCCTGGTGCGCGTGCTGCCGGCGGTGGGGGTTCAGGTGACCGATCGCCTTTCGGTCGGCGGAACTCTGGGGGTGGCCGCCAGCCACACCGAGCTGGAGGGGCCGCTTCACATCCAGACCGGCCTCTTCGCCGGGACGCCGACCCTCTTGGACATGCAGGCCACGGGCGCGGCGCTCAGTTGGTCCTTGGGCGTTCAATATCGCTTGAGCGACCGCACCACCGTCGGCGCGGCGTACAACAGCGAAAACCGCTTCAACTTAGACGGCAGCGCGAATGTGACGGTCGCCGGCCTCGGCTCCTCGGATTTTGACCTGGATGCCCGCCTGGAGTGGCCGCAAACGGTGGGGGTGGGGCTGCAGCACCAGCTCTCCGTTGACCGCCGCATGGGGTTAGACGTGATCTGGTACGATTGGTCGGGGTCGTTTGACAGCCTGGACATGACGATGTCCAACGCCAGCAACCCGGCCTTCGCTTTTTTAGGAAATGAGGTCAGCGACAGCCTCTCGCTGAACTGGCGCGACTCGGTTTCGGTCCGCGTGGGGCTGGAGCAACTGCTGCCGTGGTGCTCGGTGGGGCGCGCCGGCTACGTGTACCACCGCAACCCGGTTCCGGACGGCACGCTGACTCCCTTCATTCCGGGGATCATGGAGCACACGATCTCGTTCGGCTGGGGAAAACGCTGGGCCGACCATTCCTTCAACGTCGCCTATGCGTACATGTTCGGCCCTTCCCAGGAGGTCGGCGTCAGCGATCTTGCGGGAGGCGATTTCAACGATAGCCGCGTGGACGCCAGCGCTCATTTTGTGATGCTCAACTTCACAAAGTGGTGGTAAGGCGCGCGCGGTCGCATCCCGTCCAACCGCTTTAACCGGACGGCGCCGAAGAATCCGACGATGAATTTTTGCCCTCTGCGAAGGCCAACCTAGAGTGGAGTAACGGCGCGCGCCGTGGTGCGCCGGACGCCACCCCCGGGGCCTACTCGCATGTCGTCTGATCTCCTCTCGGTTCTCCCCGCCGCCGAAGCAACGTTCACGAACCAACCCGCGACGGCGCCCGTCGCCAGCGCGGCCGCCTCTGCCGGCGTCTTCGCGTTCCCGCCGACGCCGGAGCAGATTCAGGCGGCGATCCAGAAGGTGCTCGGCAAGCAGCTCAGCCCCGAGTTTTCCCAGTGGGTAGAGCGATATGCGCAGGTCGGCCGGCGCAACCCCTACCTCTGGAACTGGTGCCGCCAGGCCGTCGAAATCACCACGCTTCCTTGCGTCCCGGCGGAATGGAAGAGCGAGTTGTGCGACACGAAAACCCTGGGGGTGATGTGGGACGTGATGCTGGACGATCTGGCCGATCAGAACGGCGACGGGCGGCTGATGGAGGAGCTTCTGCGCCTCCCGCAGTACGGCGAAGCCGACCTGACCCCGTATTCGTCCCGGGAGCGGGAATACGCTCAGTTCACGTGCGACTTATGGCGGGAGATCATGCGCCGCGTGCGGCGGCTGCCGCGCTTCGCCGAGTTCGAAGACCTGCTGCGCTTCGACTACCTGCAACTGTGCAACGTGATGCGCTACTCGCACCTGCTGAATCGCCATCCGGAGCTGCTCAACCTGGTGGAGCACGACAGCTACACGCCGCACAACATGCACATCATGATTTGCTCGACGATCGACGTGATGGCGTCGCCGGATTTTCAGGCGATCGAGTTCGGGAAGCTGCGGGAAGTGGTCTGGAACGCTCAGTGGATGGGGCGAATCGGCAATCTCGTCACCACCTGGCAGCGCGAGCTGGGAGAAAACGACTTCACCAGCGGGGTCTACGCTCGGGCGGTCGCCTGCGGCGACTTGACCCTCGGCCAGCTCTACGGCGGAGACCGCGCCGCCATTGAGAAGGCGATCCTCGACGGCGGCCACGAAGAGCATTATCTGCAGCGGTGGCGGAAGCACCACGCCTTTCTCCTGTCCGACGAGGCGCGGCTGGAGTCGTTCGACGTCCGCCGGCTGGCGGCGGGGTTGGAGCAATTAATCTGCCTCCACCTGGGAAGCCGGGGATACAAGTGAACCGCCCGGCGCCGCACGTAGAACGGATTTCAATCCGTTCGCAACGGAATGACGGCATGTTGAGGAAGCTCAACCTGGTCGATTTGCCATCCGGCAACCGTGACCTACAGTCTAGTAATCATGCACGCCACGCTTAAAGATCCTCCGTCGCTGCTGCGGACGCGGCTCTGCCCGCCGCTGCTCTTGCATCACATGATGCGCCGTCCGCACGAGTTTCTCACCGAGGTCGGGCGGAAATATGACCTGGTGCGCCTGGGGTGGATCGGCGCCCCGCTTTACCTGGCGACCGAGCCCGAGCTGGTCAAGCAGTTGCTCATGGACACGAAGCGCTTCCACAAGGGCGCCATCTTCAAACGCCTGGAGATGGTGCTGGGGAAGGGCTTGATTACTTTAGACGGGCCGGCCTGGCTCGACGCCCGCCGGCGCGTCCAACAGGCGTTCCGCCACGGCCTGATGGCGGAACAGCAGCAGATCGTCATCCGCCACACGCTGGCCATGGTGGAGCGCCTGAGCAGGGTCGCGGGCCGGGGCCGGTCGATCTCGCTCCCGTCAGCAGCGAGTTGATGCTGCGGATCGCGCTGGAGCTGCTCTTTGGCGCCAGTCCCGACATGGTGGACGTGGAGCAGGCGATTGAGGCCGTGGACGTGTGCAACGACTATGTCAAGCGGCGCGTCTGGGCCGTCACCCCGGAGAGTTGGAGCACGCGACGGCGGCGCCGCTTCCTCCAGGCGCTTCAATGCCTGCAGTCGATTGTCGATCTGGTGATCGAGCGGCGGAAGCAGGAGACCAGCGCCGAGCGCACCGGGCGATGCGATGTCCTCTCGCTTCTCGTGGAGGCGGGCTTCCAGGGTCCAGAGCTGCGCGATCACGTCATGACCATGCTCATCGCAGGCCATGAAACCACCGCCACCGCGGTGGCGTTCCTGTTCGGCTTGTTGGCCCGGCGGGGCGACGTGCAAGAGCAGCTTCATGCCGAGGTGCAACCGCTTCCGCCCGGCGAAGCTCCGCTGGAGGCCCTGCCGTACACCGAGGCGGTCTGGAACGAGACGCTCCGGCTGTACCCGCCGGTGCCGGTGCTGGACCGCAGAGCCGTCGAGGACGCCCGCCTGGGCGATTACCGAATCCCCGCCGGGGCGAATGTCCTGTGGAGCCCCTACGGCATGCACCGCAAGTACTGCCCCAATCCCGACGCCTTCGATCCCGGAAGATTCCTTGACGGTCCCAAGCTCCCGCGCTCCTCCTTCATTCCTTTCGGGGAAGGGCCGCGGCTGTGCATCGGCAAGCCGCTTGCCGACATGGAGGGCCGGACGATCGCCGCGCTGTTTGTGCAAGCCTTCCGGCTCGAATCCGACGACCCGGAAGACCTGGAGGTGCGGGCCATGATCACCTTGCAGCCCAGCAATGGGGTCCTGGTGCGTCTCCACCGTCGCCCCTCGGCGAGCGAAGCGATTCCTGTTGCGGCGGCCGGCCCGGAATGGTCGGGCGTCGATCACTTCAACGAGCGTTCAAGCTATGCCCCTCAAGCAAAATAAGCAATTCGTGGAGCGGCTGTGGAGCGAGCTCCTCAACCAGGGGCGCGTGGACGCGCTGCCGGAGTTTGTCAGCCCCGCCTTTCTGGATCACTCGCCGCTTCCCGGCCTGTCGTCCGGCTTCGACGGGATGCGCGACCGGCTGGTGCTGCTCCACGGCGCCTTTCCCGATTTTCGCTCGGTCATCCTCGACCTGACGGCGGAGGAGGACAAGGTGGTCGCGCTGGTTCAGTCCTCGGGGACGCACAAGGGAGGCCCCTTTTTGGGCGCGCCGGCGACCGGAAAGCCCTGGTCCATTCAGGAAATCCACATTCTCCGGCTGGCCCAGGGAAAACTCGTGGAGCATTGGGGGATCCCCGACTTTTGGAGCATGCTCCAACAGCTTGGTCTGACTTTAGACCCGCGCGGGGCGCCTGAGGGCGCAGCGCGGCGCAAGACCCGGTGTGCGGTTTCGTAACCGACGCGCCGGCGCAGGACCAGCGTGGTTCACGGCGGACGGCAGCCCTTCAGCAACCGCTCCGCGGGAGAATCGAATCGTATGGCCGAATCGTTGTTCCGGCGATTCTACCGCCACTATATCCTGCTGATCATGCTCCTGACGCGCCTCTCGGGGTCCATCGGGGGGCTGCTCGTCATCTACTACGTGGAGCTGGCGCTTTCGCTGCCCTGGAGCGTGCGCTATCACTTTCGCATCACGGCGGTCATCGTCGTGATCATTGCCTGCACCCTGACAGTTTTTCTGGCGCTGTGGGAGACGCGCACGCTGAGACGGGTGCTGCCGAAACTGCGCCGCGGCGAGACGCCTCCCCCCGACGAGTTGACCCAGGCCGCGCATGAAGCCATCGTGTTCGCGGGCAGGCACCACCGCCACGAGTCCTGGCTGGTGCCCTGCACCACGTGGGCGCCCGTCCTGATCGTCCTGCGAATTCTCGACAACGCCTCGTTCGAGATGCTCCTGAACATCAGCCTGGCGGTGTTCATGGGCACCTCGATGGCGCTGATGGCGACCTTTTTCGCCCTCGAAGCCGGCATGCGCCCGGTCGTGCGCTACGTGCTGGATCACGGGGCGTGCTTGGACCACGAGGCCTTGCCCAAGGGCCGCCTCCGGGTGCGCTTCGGCGTCTGCTCGACCCTGATCATCATGACCACCGCGCTGATGATCAGCACCCTGGCGATTGAACGCACCTCGGCCATGGTGCACGCCGCCCCCGACCAGGCCGAAGCGGTCCGCAGCCTGATCTCCCACGCGGTCTACATCACCATCGCGGCCGTCGTGACGGGGGTGGTGTATTCGCAGCTCTTGAGCAACTCGGTGGCGTCGCGGGCAGCCAACCTGGTGAAGGCGATGGAGAGCGTCGCCGGCGGCCGCCTGTCCGCCCGCCTGCGCCCCACGGGAAACGACGAGATCGACCGCCTGACGCACCAGTTCAACACGATGGTGGAGCGCCTCGAGCACAATCACCACACGATCCAGGATCTCAACGTGAACCTGGAGAAAAAAGTCCGCCAGCGCACGCAGGAGGTCGAGGAAGCGCTCCAGGAGCTGCGCGACACGCAGTCGCAGATGACCGACATGGCGCATCGGGCCGGCATGGCTGAAATCGCCACCGGCGTGTTGCACAACGTCGGCAATGTGCTGAACAGCCTGAACGTCTCCGCCAACTGCGTGGAAGATCGCCTGCGGCGCTCGAAGCTGAACGAGCTGCGGCGGTTCACCAATCAGTTAGCGGAGCGCCGCGGCCGACTGCGGGAGTTTCTTAGCGCCGACGACCGCGCCGAGAAGGTGCTGGACTACTTGAGCAGGCTCTGCCAGACGCTGGAGGCCGAGCAAAAGACGGCCGACGAGGAATTGAGCTGCGTGACCGAGAAAATCGGCGTGATTCGCGGAATCATCAGCACCCAACAGAGCTACGCCCGGCGCGTGCGCTTTCGCGAACAGGTGGATGTCGCCCGCTTGATCGAGGAGGTCCTGAACCTGGATGCGCCGTTAATTCGAACCCACGGCGTGAAGGTGGTCGCCGATTTCCAGGAGCGGCCGGTTCTCTGTCTGGAGAAATCCAATCTGGTGCAAGTGGTGGAGAATCTCGTCAAGAACGCCGTGGAGTCGATGGCCGAGTCGGATTCGGCCGAGCGCGTTCTCACGGTGCGCCTCAAAAGCCACGGTCCGGAGCGCGTCCGCGTGGAGGTCGCCGACAGCGGCCGCGGCATCCCCCCGGAGAACCTCGAAAAGATCTTCACCTACGGGTTCACGACCAAGCCGCACGGCAGCGGTTTCGGGCTGCACTCGTCGGCGTTGGCGATTTCGGCAATCGGCGGCGCGATTCACGTCCACAGCGAGGGCGTCGGCCGGGGCGCCACATTCGCCGTGGACCTTCCCCTGACCGCCGAGGATCAAAGTCCGGCGGAGCCGGATTCGCCGGCGCTCTCGCAAGCTTCGGCGAGCTGACCTTTTTTACGATTTCCCAGGTGGAGAACCATGGACAGCACGCAACGGATTCTGGTCATCGACGACAACCCGGACATCCACCGGGATTTCCGCAAAGTCCTCGCCTGGGAGCTGAACCACGACCGTGAGCTCCAGGATCTCAGCGCCGAGCTCTTCGGCGACTCGCCGGCGGAAGTCGACGAGGCGCCGGATTGTCCGGTTTTGGAAATCGATTCCGCGTTCCAGGGGGAGCAGGGAATCGAAATGGCGCTCGACGCCGCACAGCGGGGCCGGCCTTACTTAATGGCGTTTGTGGACGTGCGCATGCCTCCCGGCATCGACGGGGTGCAAACCATCAAGCGGATGTGGGATCAGTTGCCGGAGCTTCAGTGCGTCATCTGCACCGCCTATTCCGACTACGAATGGGAGGACCTCTGCGGCGAACTGAACAGCCCCGCCAACCTCTTGATCCTGAAGAAGCCCTTCGACACCGTCGAGGTGCTGCAGGTTGTGCGGGCCTTGGCCGAAAAGGCGGAGCTGGCCCGCCAGGCGCGGTCTTACCAACAAGCGTTGGAGCAAAAAATCCAGCACCTGACCCGCGTGGAAGCCGAGTTGCGTCAGAACAACGAGGAGCTGAGAACGGCCCGCGCCGCGGCGGACGAGAGCAACCGCACCAAGAGCGAATTCCTTGCCAACGTTTCTCACGAGTTGCGCACGCCCCTGAACGGCGTGATCGGCATGAGCGACCTCCTCCTCGCCACAAACCTGGACCAGAACCAGCGGAAATTTGCGAGCACGGTCAAGACCTCGGGGGAATTGCTGCTCGATCTGCTCAACGAGATCCTCGATTTCTCAAAAATCGAAGCCGGCAAGCTCGAATTGGAGGACATCGGGTTCGATCTGCTGGAGATGATCGAGACGGTGGTGCAGGTCGTCGGCCACAAGTGCCAGCAAAAGGGGCTCGAGCTCTCGTACTTCCTCGATCCGGATGTTCCCCGCAGCCTGCGGGGCGATCCGAACCGGGTGCGGCAGATCCTGATGAACCTGACCAACAACGCCGTGAAGTTCACCGACAAGGGGGAGGTGATCGTCCAGGTGTCGCGAGAGGAGGCCTCCCCCGGCCGCTGCACGATTTGCTTCTCCGTGAGCGATACAGGGGTCGGCATTCCCCTGGACCGCCGCGACCGCCTGTTCCAATCGTTCTCGCAGGTCGACGCCTCGACCACCCGCAAGTACGGCGGCACGGGGCTGGGCCTGGCGATCTCCAAGGAACTGTGCGTGCGGATGGGAGGCGAG
>JAHWKS010000111.1 GCA_019347795.1 Planctomycetota bacterium
GGCATGGCTGCCGAGAACCCAGTCCCGGTCGCAACCTATTCGGCGCGTGAAGCAGAAGACAAACAGGTTGCTCCGATAACTGGCGTTACGGATCACGAAGATGCACGTTTGATTGTGCATCGCGCAATTGACCGCATTCGCCAACTTGCCAACCAATTCTTCCAAGGGTTTTTCTACCTGGGCGCAATTCGGGTTCCGCCCAATTACAAGAATCTTAGGTGGGATGAAGAGGCATGGGAGCAGCTTCCAGAAAAAGAGAGGGGCGTGTCGCTAAAGTCCCGGCACGTGGGAGCGCGTGGCGAGGCAACGTGGTTTTTGGAGCGAAATTTCGCTTCCAATCCGATGGCCCCCCCGGACATTCAGTTCGACAACCCGCTCGCGCTAAATCATGAAATTGTTGACGGATTTGTTTCGGGTTGGGCTGATCGCCTTTTGGATACGCAAATTCGTGATTTTGATTTAGCGCCTGGTAATTGGAAGCCGACCGGGATCTTGATCGATGTGCAACCGAATCAAATTGGGCAGCATAATGACGAATTGTACCTGATAGTGCATCCTTGCTTTGGTGGCGAGCCGCAGTCGCCAAAGCAGATGAGCGCCGGGTTTCACCAAGTGATGCCGATGATTGTGCAAGCCGCCCTCATGCGGCGAAACGAATTGATGGCAATCGAAAATCCGGAGGTTCATTTGCATCCGAAGCTGCAGCTCGATCTTGCCGAGTTTTTGATGCACCAAGCGAAATCGGGCAAGTGGGTTTTGTTTGAAACCCATAGCGATTTGATGATACGCCGTGTAATTCGCGAGATTCTCGAAGAGCAAATCGGTTTAGGGCAAGCGAACGTGAGTATTAACTTTGTAGGCTTAGATAACTTGGAAGAAAGTTACTTAATAGACGACTCAATAGTAGCGGGTTGTTCCCACTCAATAAATAATCGATTTACTTACTCAACACTTGAGCCCGTCGAAATTGACAATCGTGGCAGAATCGCAAACTGGCCTCCTGGTTTCCTGGATGACGACGTCAGAGAGTCGCGGCGTCTGCTCGACGTAATGTACGGACCGCCGCCTAGCGAAGACGAGGAACTCGAAGAATGAGCCGTCGTTTTGCCTCACAGCCATTACCTCCTGGCAGCATCGCTTATTTCATGTACCTGCACTTAAACACCGCGCGTTGGGTTAGGAGAGCCGAAAAGAAGGGGCATGATGTTTACGACGTAGAAGCAAAAGCTCGCCCGGTGCTCGTATTGGATGAGCAAGTGATTTATGAACATGGCGCCAAGTGGTATCGGGTATTGAGAGTTACTTCTACGAAGCCAATTGACTCTCGAGGAAAGCTAAGGCGCGGATATGAGTTCTTTGGCCCATACGTTGACCCCGAAAAGGTTTCCTACATCTTTTGCTACCCGGAATGGTATCCCGAAAACTTGGTTTATCCGGACGGAGGTCCGACCAAGCAGCTCGACCGCATGGTTTACGATAACTTGATCAAAGTAATTACTGCCAAGGCACTACGCCGGTAAAACGCCCTTGGCAGCGCGAAGACTTTTGGTGCTCTATTCTTTCCGCATTCCGAATCCCCCATTTCGCATTTCACGCCATGCTCGAAATCCCCGTCATCCGCTTTGGCAAACCTTACGACTCCCTCGAGAAGCAGGAGGTGCTGCACTTCGCGACCGGCGAGCCGATCGCCCAGGTGCATCAGGCTAACGGCGGCATCATCAAGCGGGATTTGAAGCAGGCGCAGAAGGCGCGGGATGCACTGTTGCAGTTCTCTTGTGAGGAGCTGATCGAAAAGCTGAAGGTCGCTGCGGGGCATTATCTCAAGGGCACGCTCCCAATGGGCGACGGCATCCAGTCGCCGGAGGATTTTTATCGGCAGCAGTCGGCATCCACCGGGCTTCCCGAGCATATGTGCAAGGGGAATATGGCGAAGAACTCCTTCGTGCTGGAGAACATGGGGAAGATTCTCGACTGCCTCACCCGCGGATTGGACCTGAAGATTCTGTCGCGCGGCTGGGGGGTGGAGGATCGCGGCGTGGTGGTGAGTTATCAGTGCCAGTCGCCGGTGTTGGGGGCGGTGTTGCCGTCGAACTCGCCGGGGGTGCATACGTTGTGGCTGCCGGCGATTCCGCTGCAACTGGGATTGGTGCTCAAGCCGGGGCCGCAGGAGCCGTGGACGCCGTATCGGGTGATGGCGGCGTTTGTCGAGGCGGGCATCCCGGCCGAGGCGTTCGCCCTTTACCCCGGCGAGGCGGAGGCGGGCGCCGCGGTGCTGGAGGCCTGCGACCGGGCCATGATCTTCGGCGGCGCGGCCACCGTCGATCGCTATCGCGGCAATCCGAAAGTGCAGGCTCACGGACCGGGGTTCTCAAAGGTCATTCTCGGCGATGACGTGGTCGATGACTGGGAGCAATACGTCGACCTGATGGCCGAGAGCATCTACATCAACAGCGGGCGCGGCTGTATCAACGCCTCGGGCGTGTGGGCGTCGCGGCACACGAAGGAGATCGCCGCCGCGCTGGCCAAGAAGCTCGGCCCCATCGACGTGAAGCCGCCGCAAGATCCCGAAGCGGGCTTGGCGGCCTTCACCACGAAGATCAACGGCAAGAGCATGGGCGCTCTGGTGTGGGAGATGATCGAGGCCGACCTGAAGGAGAGCGGCGTCACGCACATGACCGCCGACTACGGCGACCGGCTGGTCGAGCAGGAGTTGTGCAGCTACCTCCGGCCGACGATCATCCACGCCGCCTCGCCCGAGGCGGAGATTGCGAAAAAGGAATACATGTACCCCTTCGCCACCGTGGTGGAGTGCCCGCAGGAGCAGATGCTCAAGAAGATCGGTCCCACGCTGGTGTGCAGCGCGATCACGAACGACGAGAAGTTCATCGAGCAACTGGTGAACGCCACCCACATCGACCGCTTGAACATCGGCGCGATTCCCACCACCCGCCTCAACTGGCTCCAGCCGCACGAGGGGAACATCATCGATTTCCTCTTCCGCTCGCGAGCGCTGCAGGTGACGGAAGACCGGCTGGCGGCGGCGAAGTGAGTTGAATGCGGAATGCGAATTGCGGAATGCGGAATTGAGTCGATAGGTGGTTTCGCATGTTAATGTCGCGTTTCGCATTCTCGACGACGCGTTGATCGTCGGCTAATCGTCCCGCCAAATTCCGCATTCCGAATTCTGCATTCCGCATTTACATGGTTCCATTCGACTTCCATCCTCGCACGCGGTTTGTATTCGGTTCGGACCGAATCGACGAATTGGGCGCGCTGGCGGCGGAGTTGGGCGCCCGGCGGGCGATGGTGGTGAGCGATCCGGGGATCGTGAAGGCGGGGCATACCGAGCGGGGCGTCGCTTCGCTTGAGCGGGCGGGGATCGAGACGCAAGTGTTCGACGACGTGCAGGAGAATCCGACGACGGCGAACGTCGAGGCGGGGCTGCGGCTGGCCCAGGAGTTTCAGCCGGACCTGATCGTCGGCTTGGGGGGCGGCAGCTCGATGGACTGCGCGAAGGGGATCAACTTTGTTTTCACCGGCGGCGGGCAGATGCGGGATTATTGGGGCATCGGCAAGGCGACAAAGCCGATGTTGCCGATGATCGCCGTCCCCACCACTGCCGGCACCGGCAGCGAGGCGCAATCCTTCGCCCTGATCTCCGACGCCGAGACGAAGGTGAAGATGGCCTGCGGCGATAAGAAGGCCTCGTTCCGCATCGCACTGCTCGATCCCAAGCTCACGCTCACGCAGCCGCGGGAAGTGACGGCGCTGACCGGGATCGACGCCGTCGCGCATGCGCTGGAGACATACGTAACAAAGCCCCGCAATGCGGCGTCGCTGGCCTTCAGTCGCGAGGCATGGATGCTGTTGGCGGAAAACTTCGCACGCGTGCTTGATGCCCCCGACGATGTGGAGGCCCGCGGCGGGATGCAGCTTGGGGCCTGCTTCGCCGGGCTGGCGATTGAGAACTCCATGCTCGGCGCCGCGCACGCCGCGGCCAACCCACTCACAGCGACGTATGGCATTGTTCACGGTCAGGCGGTTTCGGTGATGCTCCCGCACGTGATCCAGTTCAACGGCGAGGATTTCAACGAGTGGTATCGCGACTTGATAGAAACCACGATGGAGCTTCCCGGCTGTCCCGACCCGCACACCGGCGCTGCGGGCCTGGCCGACTACGTGACGAGCCTCTTGGAAAAGGCCGGCCTCAAGACGAACCTGCGCGATCTGGGCGTAGAGCGGGAGAAACTCTCGGACCTCGCCGCACACGCCGCCGAGCAATGGACGGGGCGTTTTAATCCCCGCGAAGTCGGCCACGCCGAGCTTTTGGCCCTCTACGAGCGCGCATTTTGATATAATGAGTGGTTGTCGATCAGCGAAGGTTAGTGAAGATTCGTGTTCCTGTTATTCCGGGAGACGGAGAAGAAGGGGAACACTAATCGGCGCTAATCTTCGCTAATCTTGATGTCCCGCCGACGTCTCCACGCGAATTCCTGTCATGAAGCGTTCTGTACTTGTTCGTCGCGCCCTGCTGCTGGCGTTCATTCTGCTGCTGGCGTGCGCTTGCGTGAGGTATCCTGCATCGGTAGCAGAGGACGGCGGTAAACCGGCGCCGACCAGCGCGGTCTCGGAAACGCAGAAGACGAACGGCGACTGGCCGCTGTTTCGCGGCGATCCGCAGATGACGGGCGTCGCAGACTCGCCGCTGCCGAATCATCTCTCGCTGCTGTGGTCGTTCAAGGTGGAGGATGGGATCTTCGAAAGCACGCCCGCAATTGTGGACGGCGTGGCGTACATCGGCGATCTGGACGGCAAGCTGTACGCGCTCGACATGAGCACGGGCGAGAAGAAGTGGGAGTTCTTCACGGGCGAAAAATTCGTCGGCTTCAACTCGGCCCCGGCCGTGCGCGACGGACTTCTCTACATCGGCGACATCGACGGCAAGTTCTATTGCCTGACCGCCGCGGAGGGCAAGCCGGTGTGGGGCTTTGAGACCGAGGCGGAGATCAACTCCAGCCCCAACTTCTACAAGGACACGGTGCTGATTGGCTCGCAGGACGCAACGCTGTACTGTCTGAACGCGAAGAGCGGCGAGCTGGTGTGGAAGTTCGCCATTGACGATCAAATCCGCTGCTCCCCCACGATCGCCGAGAATCGCTGCTTCCTGGCCGGGTGCGATGGCCGGCTGCACATTGTCGATCTCGATAAAGGCGAGAAGGTGGCCGACGTGCCGATGGACGGCCCCACCGGCGTCACCCCCGCGGTGCGGGGCGACCGTGTGTTTTTCGGCACGGAGAATGGCACGTTCTTCGCGGCGGACTGGAAAAAGGCCGAGATCATCTGGAAATGGGAGGAAGGGCCCAGCGGACAGGGCATCCGCAGTTCGCCCGCCGCGACCGAAAAGCTCGTCCTCTTTGGCGGCCGCGACAAACGGTTGCACGCGCTCGATCCTGCGACCGGCGACGAGACGTGGAGCTTCCTCACCCGCGGCAAGGTGGACTCCTCGCCGGTAGTGGCGGGCGGTCGCGTCTATTTCGGCTCAGCGGACGGCCGGGTGTACGGCGTCGAGCTGGCCGGCGGCGACAAGGTTTGGGAGTACGAAGCCGGCGGGCACTTCGTCGGCGCGCCGGCGGTGGCCGAGGGGAAGCTGGTGATCGCCAGCGATGACGGGGTGGTTTATTGCTTCGGGGAGAAGTAGAGGAGCAATCATGGCGACGGTTGAGGACTTGCGGTTATTGACCATCGAGGAGTATGCGGAGTTGCCGGATACGGGTCGGCCGACAGAACTCGTGCGCGGGAAAGTCGTCGAAATGAATCTGCCGATTCCACGTCACGGCGAGATCTGTAGCGAGGTCGTACTTTCGGTTGGCGCCTATGCCAGACAACATGGTCTCGGGCGCGTGGTTTCTAACGACGCCGGGGTTGTTACCGAACGCAATCCCGATACGCTTCGCGGTCCCGACGTCGCCTATTACAGTTATGATCGCGTACCGCGAGGTCCGCTCCCCCGGCGCGGCTATCTGGACGTGAAACCGGAGTTGGCCTTCGAGGTTCGTTCGTCGGGCGACAGTTGGGCCGAGATTTGGGCGAAAGCCGGCGAGTTTCTCAACGGCGGCGTGCAGCTCGTTTGCGTACTGGACGACGACAGCCGCACCGCTCGCTTGTACTCCGCCGATCAACCGGAGCGAGTGTTGCAGTCTGACGAGGTATTGACGTTTCCGGGAATCCTGGAAGGTTTTTCTGTGCGAGTCGGGACGCTGTTTGAATGACGCCGCCGGGTTCCGGAGACGCGTTGGTCTCCGGCTATTGTCAGTAGCACGATCGATGACGCGATTGAATTCCGCAATCCGAATTACGCATTCCGCAATTGCTTATGTCTACCGCCGAAACGACCAAAAAAACCGAAGTCGGCAGTTACTTCATCTCCAACTATCCGCCGTTCAGCCAGTGGAAGCCGGAGTACGTGGAAGAGGCGCAGGCCGCGATGGCGGCGCCGCCGCTGGAGGACACGCCGCTGGGGCTGTACCTGCACGTCCCGTTCTGCCGGAAGCGGTGCAAGTTCTGCTACTTCAAGGTGCTCACCGACGTGAACGCGGCGGAGATCGAGCGGTACGTCTCCGCCCTCTCCAAAGAGATCGAGCTGGTGAGCCGGCAGCCGGTGATGGGAGGCCGGCCGTTCCGCTTCGTTTACTTCGGCGGCGGCACGCCGTCGTTCCTCAGCGCCAAACAGTTGACCGCGCTGGTGAACCGATTGGAGGAGAACATCAGTTGGGACATGGCCGAGGAGGTCACGTTCGAGTGCGAACCGGGCACGCTCTCGGAATCGAAGGTGCACACGCTCAAGAAGCTCGGGGTGACGCGGCTCAGCCTGGGCGTGGAGAACTTCAGCGACGAAATCCTCCAGGAGAACGGCCGGGCCCATCTCTCGCCGGAGGTCTACAAGTCGTGGGATTGGATTCAGGCGGCGGACTTTCCGAATGTGAACATCGACCTGATCGCGGGGATGGTCCGCGAGACATGGGACAACTGGCGCGACAGCGTCCGCCGCACGATCGAGCTGTCCCCCCACAGCGTGACGATCTACCAGATGGAGCTGCCGTACAACACGGTCTACTCCAAGGACATCCTGGGAAATCACGTCGAGATTCCCGTGGCCGACTGGCCCACGAAGCGGGCCTGGGTCGATTACGCCTTTAACGAATTGGCGGCGGCCGGATACAGCGTCTCCAGCGCCTACACGATGGTCAAGAATCCCGACCAGGTGAACTTCAGCTATCGCGACAACCTCTGGCGCGGCGCCGATCTTTTGGCGACCGGCATCGCCAGTTTCGGCCACGTCTCGGGCGTGCACTACCAGAACAAGCCCGAGTGGGGGGATTACCTGGGGGACCTGCTGGACCGCGAGGAGTTGCCGCTCGGCCGGGCGATGCGTCCCACGTGGCGCCAGCTTTTGGTGCGGGAGGTAATCCTCCTGCTCAAGAAGGGCTGGCTCGACGCCGGCTACTTCCGCAACAAGTACGGCGTGGAGGTCCTCGACGAATGGCGCGACGTGTGGAACGGGTACGCCGGGGACGACCTGCTGACGATCGAAGGCGACCGCATCGAACTGACCCGCAAAGGCCTCCTGCGAGCCGACGCCCTCCTCCCCGCCTTCTTCGAGCCGGAGCATCAAGGAGTCCGGTATACGTGATTCCTGGGAACCAGGCGCCGGGAAGACTGGTTGCCCGAAGGAGTCAGGGATCAGGCGTCAGGAGTCAGGAGTCAGTGTCGGCGAATGTTTCGAGTTCGTGACTCCTGACCCCTGACTCCTGACGGGCTCACCGCGCGCAGGAGTCAGGAATCAGGAGTCAGGAGTCACTGTCGGCGAATGTGTCAAGCTCGTGACTCCTGACCCCTGACCAACTCATCGCGCGGAGTGTTGTCGAACGTTTCCAGTTCCCCCCCTTGCCCTCCTCCACCGCGCTACCCTTGCCCGACCACCTCACCTTCATGATGGGCCAGTACGAGGCCCGTTTTCCGACCGATCGGCGGTACGCCAAGAAGAACCACACTTGGGCGCAGCGGTCGGAGGGGCGCGGCGCGTGGCGGTTTGGGTTCTCGGCGTACGCCGTGCGGTTGCTTCAGGATGTGTATTTCTTAGACTGGCAGGTTGAGGAAGGGGTAAATGTCACGGAAGGGCAGGAGATCGGTTTCATCGAGAGCAAGAAGGCCGAGAGCGATTTATACGCGCCGATGACCGGCCGGCTGGTTCGCTTCAACGGCGAGTTGCTCGACGATCCTTCGACAATTAACGTAGACAACTACGGCGCCGGCTGGCTCTTCGAGATCGAAGGCGACGGCCAAAACCTGATGACGCCGGAAGAGTATCTCGCACATCTGGAGTCGGTGTGGGAGGTCACGCAGCGGACGATAAAGGGGCAAATGAACGAGTAGAACTTCGTGCTGAGTTGAGCATCATGACAAAACGTATCTCCGTCGTCCTCTCGCAAGGCCAGAGCCGTAATCCCGAGAAGCGGAAGCTCGAGGAAGACCTCGTGGCCGCTTTGATCATGGAAAGCGGCGTGGACGTGACCGTGGTCCCGCACCTGTACGACCTCACTCCCGACGGGACGGGCATGCTCGCGCTGCGGAACATCGGCGGCGACGCCGTGATCCTTTCGTGGCTCTATCCCCGCGCGGCGCGGTGGGTGCTGGACCGCAACAACATCCGCGGTCAGGAGGGCATTTCGCTGCTCAAGGGGCTCGGCGAAGGAGACGAGGACGACGAGGACCTGGAGGACGAGCTGGAAGACGAGGCCGACGACGATAAGGACCGCGTGGCCGACAGCCGTCCCAATCCGCCGCGCAAAATCTATTGCCTCGACCTGCGGGCGTACGACGATGCAAACACCTACGTCGAGGAAATCCGCCGCATCGTGCGCGAGAACGGGACGCCCCTGGTGCAGTTGACCGGCTGGCTCGGCGGCAAGCCGAAAAACGGCGAAGCGATGCAGCGGTTTCTTGAGCCGACGAACGATACGCATCTGGGGGCCGCGCGCGAAACCGGCAGGCGTGACGCGGGCGGCAACGGCGAGCCCGCGCCTGAGGCGCCGCCGGTGGTGCGGATCGAGGAAAATGCGGGGCGGCGGTGGTATCCGGTCATCGACTACAGCCGCTGCACCAACTGCATGGAGTGCATCGACTTCTGCCTGTTCGGCGTCTACGGCGTGGACAACGTGGAGACGATTCTTGTGGAGCAGCCCGACAACTGCCGCAAGGGCTGTCCCGCGTGCAGCCGGGTTTGTCCCGAGAACGCAATCATCTTCCCGCAACACTAGACGCCCGCCATCGCCGGCGCCCCCGTGGACGTTGGAGGGGGACTAAAGATCGACCTCTCGGTGCTCTTCGGCGCCCCGGACAAAAAGGAGTCGGCCGCCGAGGCCGCCGTGCGGGAACGCGACGAGCAACTGCTCCTCGCCGGCCGCGAGGCCGTGGGCGCCGCCGTCGGCATCGCCAAGCGGCAGGAAAACAAGCCGCAAGAGCCGCGAGACGAACTGGACGACCTCATCGACAAGCTGCACGAACTCGACGTTTAGTCCATATCGGCGGCCGCGAAGCCACGCTCGTTGGCGCTCTTCTTCCGATTTTCTCGAGCCCGGCTCACCGACCCTTCGACCCGGGCGCAAATCATAAGCTACCGTTGATAGGGAAAACTCGCCGCGGGACGGCATGTTGACGCGCTGCCCTCCGTCCCGCGGCTATTCCCCTTCCTTCCGTTCAACGGCGAGCTGGTTGCGATGCTGCGCGTGCCCGTGGAGAAAATCGAGCCGGGAATGGTGCTGGCGCGGCCGATTCCTCTCCCTCACGATCCCTACCGGTTCCTCGTGCAGCGCGACCACGAGGTCACCCCGGAGCTGATCCCCCGCCTCCGGCAGCTGGGAATCCTGGAAGTTTGGGTGCGGCGCCGGAACCTGGAGTTTCTGGAGGATCTGGTCGATGAGCGGCTCGGCGAGCGGCAGCGGGAAGTCTACTGGC
>JAHWKS010000112.1 GCA_019347795.1 Planctomycetota bacterium
GGTGGCTTCGTCGTTCTCGTAAGTGTCGCCGTCGGGGCCCATGATCCCCTCACGTTACTTCGTGAGCACGCCGCCGTCGATCAGAATGCGACAGTTCGGCAAGTCCGCCAGCAGCGCGCGAGCCGCCTCTTCGCTGACGCTTGTTTCCGAAAGGTCCAACTCTTCCAGTTGCGTCAGTTTGGACAGTCGCTGCAGGTCTTCGTCTTCGATCGGCGTGCGGGCGAGATTGAGCCGCGTGAGCGACGGCATGTTGGCGAGCACGTCGAGCGCGGCGCCGTCGAGCGGATCTGCCGTCAACACCAAATTTTCGAGATGCTGAAGACCGGTCAGATGGGACAATCCCGATCCCGTGACCTCGGTCCAACCGATCTGAAGAAAGAGAAGATTGGAGAGGTCTTCCGCCAGCACAAGATGCTCGTCGCTGATGTCGGCGCCGGCCACATTCAGGCTCACCAACGTGCGGAACTTCGTGACTTCTGCGAAACCTTCCGCGGTAACATCGGCCGACCCGACTTGCACGGTTCGAAGCGGCAGTTCGCGAATCGCACGGAAGCCGACGCCTGTGACGGCAGTCCGCCCCAGCCGCAGCGCATGGAGCGACGCGAGCGGCGCCAGGTGGGCCAGGCCGGCGTCGGTTACGGCGGTCCCGTTCAAGTCGAGCTTCTTCAGATTGGGAAGACTCGCCAGGTGGGCCAGTCCCGCATCGCTGACTTGCGTGTCCTCCAATGTCAAGTCCTCCAGCGTAGTGAGGGAGCCGACGAACTTCAGCGAGGCATCGGTGATGTTCGTCCCGCTGAGGATCAATACCTGCGGGGCCACGTCCCCCACGGCCGCGGGCAGCTCTTCGTCACCGATCGGCCGGCCGGTGAAGTCGAGCGTTACAATCGGCGGCGTGATGTTGCAGTCGGGATGCGCGGCCCTCAGCCGGGCGATCCCCGCGGGAGTGATCTGCGTGCCGGCCAGGTGCAACCATGTCAATCCGCGCAGCCGGGTGAGCGGCTCGACCGACGCGTCCGTGAGGGGCAGCCCGCCCAACCCCAGCCTTTCAAAAACGCCGTACCGGGCGGCGATCGCCGCCACGGCGGCGTCAGTCGCCTTCGTGTGCGCGATGTACAGTTGTTGCAAGTTCGGCAAGTCGGTGAGCCGCGCGACGCCCGCATCCGTCAGGTTTGTGTGGCTCAAGGACACTCTTGCAAGTCGGCGCATCCGCGCCAATTGCCGGGCATGGGCGTCGCCGATATCCGTCTCGGCCAGGCCGACGTCGATAAGGTTGGGAAGCTTCTCCAAGTGCGCCACGTCTTCTTCGTCCAGCTCTTTGAGCCGGCGGGCGTAGAGCGTGCGCAGGTGGGAGAGTTTGGCGACCTGCTCCAGCGCATCGCCGGTGACGTGCGTGTGGTTAAAGTCGAGCCACCTGAGTTGCTCAAGCTGTACGATGGAATCCATGGCCGCATTGCTCACCTTGGTTCTTTCGAGGCGAAGCTCAATAAGGTTCTCGAGCCCCGTGAAATGCGCTACGCCGGCGTCGGTCACGGCGGTGTGCTCCAGGTGCAGCCGTTTCAGCCGCGCGATGCGGCCTACGTGCTCCAGCGCCGCGTCGGTGATCTCCGTATCGTTGAGCCATAGCAGGTCGAGCGACGGATGTCCGGCCAGGTGGGCCAGGTGAGCTTCGTCGAAATGCGTGTGGCTGAGGTCGAGCTCGGTAAGTTGCTCGGCGTCGGCGATGCGCGTGAAGTCGGCCTCCGTCAGCTCGGCGCCGCCGATTTGCGCCAGGCGAAGCAGCCACAACGGCCGCGCGGGGATGGTTTCGCCGGCGGCGAACACTTGCTCGCTCTCAGTTCGGCCATCGAAAGTGACGGCGACGCGGCCGCCTTGAGCCTGCGTCCACAGGGCCAGCTCGCGGTCCGAGTTAGCCGGCGTGGGACGCAGGGGGAGAATGTTGAACTTCCCCGTCACCGGGCGGAGCTTCGCTTCGCGGAACTCGAAGCCGCTATTCCAGGCGCCCAGCCCAAGCACCGTCGGATCGGGCGGGTTGTACGCGCCGGCGAAGCCGAGCCGGGAGTAATCGGCCGGCCAATCAATCAGCAGTTCACCGTTGCGGAGCACGCGCACCCGGTCGCGCCGCACCTCGACCGTGCCGCGAACCGTCTCTCCGATGGGGAACGCCGTAAGACGCACGTGGGATTCATTTCCGGCGCCGCGTTTGTCGTCGATCATGTCCACAACGGTGAAGGAACCGTTTTGAGGAAACTGATCGAACTCGACCAGAAATTTCCGCCCGCCGCCCACGAGCAGGATAGCCAGGCCGTCGGCGCCCGCCGTGCGCTTCGCGACGAATTCGAAGTCGTACTCCTCCGGCGGTTGGACTGGAAACATCATCAGCCCCACGCCGCGTTCCGAGAGCACGAGCGAATCGCTCCGCCGGGTCCACTCGCCGCGCACGGGGCTCCAGCTTGGATCGTAGAGCGAGAGCAGGTCGATCGTTTCGTCGTAATCGGTGGCGACCTTGCAATCCGGCAGCCGCTGCTTGAGGGCCGCGGCGCCCTGCTCGGTCATCTTCGTGTCGAGCAGCGAGAGACGCTCCAGGCCCGTCAGCTTCGCAAGCTCATCCACGGCCGCATCCCGGACGGGAGCGCTGATGAAGGAAAGCTCCTTTAGCGCCGGGGCCTTACTCAGTGCGCCGGCCGAGGCGCCGGTGACGGCCGTGCGGCTGAGATCGAGCCGCGCGAGTTGCTCCAAGTCGGCCAGCCGCGGCAGAGCGTCGTCGGTAATCCGGGCGCCGCTTAAGTCCAACTCGACCAACTGCGAGAGTTGCGCGAGAGCGTCCACCGCCGAATTGTCCACATCAGTCCCGCTGAGGCGCAGACGCCGAAGTTGCGGGAACGTCGCGATGTGCTCGAGACCTTTGTTCGTCAGGGCCGCGCCCGAGAGATCCAGCGCGACGAGGTTCGGCAAATCGGCGAGCTTCGCCGCGCCGGCGTCGCTCACCGCCGCACCCGGCGAGAGCAACTCTCTCAAGTGAGGCAGGTGCGCGAAATAAGCCATATCCGCGTCACCGAACCATTCGCTCCCGCGGCTGTCGAGGGCGACGATCTCCAACTCCGCCGCATTCTTCGGCAGTTCGGAGATATACTCCAACAGGACCGTCGGGCCCTCCGGCGCCTTTGCGGCGGCGCCGTTCGGCTTTCGGGGTGCGATCTGGAAGAAGCCGCCCCCGCCGGCGGGAGGCGCGGTCTTGCGCACTTGCGCCACGCCCCCTTTCCACAACGTCCGGTGCAAGGCGGCGAGCGTGGGACTCTCGGCGGGATCGGCGAACTCGATGATTCGGCCTCCCTCGGCCAGCGGCGTCAACTCCAGCTCGTGGAACTTCAGCCGCGTATTCCAGCACAACAGGAACAGCGGCTCCGGCGCCGGAGGACGCAATCCGGTGTCGATACTTAGCTGGCTGGCCTGTCCTCGCCAAGTAAGCAGTTTTTCGCCGGCCACTTCGACATGAATCGTGACGTAGCCGGTGCGGTTGGTGACGGCGCAGACGATCTCGACTGGCTCGCCGTCGGGGATCGCTTTCCCACGGTACGCTTCGCTGATGTGCTTTTCCAAACCCTGTCCGTCCAAAAGATGCGGACCGCTGAGATAGCCTTCGTGCGGCCAGTTGTCGATCGCCAATCGGACCTGCCGCCCCTCCACTACTAAGCCCAAGTTCGGTCCGTCGCGGCCGAAGCCGGGAACTCGCTCCACCACGGCGCGGATCACGTACTCACTGGGAGGCGCGTACGGAATCTGTAGCCACACCCGTTCTGCGGGCGCCGACGTCAGCACCGCGCCGTCTATCTCCCACAGACCCGGCGGCGCGTCGCGATCCAGATCCACCAACGACGGCAGATCGACGGTCGGACCCGCCGGGGCGGGAATCGGCGGACCGGGGATCGCCGTCAAATCGAAACCCGATGCCGGGGGGTGGACCGTGCAGCGCGGCAATTGCCGCTTGAGTTCGCTGACTCCCACGGGACTGATGCTTGTGCCGGTGAGCCGCAGGTCGTTAAGACCGTTCAGTTGCGAGAGATGCGCGACAGCTTTATTGGTGACGCGGATGCAGTTATCCAGGCCGAGATTGCGGAGGCCTCGCAGGCGGGCGATGGCCGGCATCGCGGCGTCGGTGGTTTCCGTATTGCCCAGCGAGAGATGCTGAAGTTCCGGAAGGCTCCCCAGCCCCTGCACGCCGGGATCGGTCAGGTTGGTCGCATACGCGGTCAGCGTCGTGAGGTGGGGGAACGGCCCCTCGGCCAGCCGCGCGGCAGCGTCGTCGCCGAAGTCGGAATCGGAGACGACAAGCGTCTTCAACAGCGGCATTTCCGTCAAATGCCCGACGGCGGCGGCGTCCAAACCGGACACGCCGCGCAGCGTCAACGTCTGCAGGTCATCGAGCCGAGCGAGATGGCCCAGCCCGGCGCCGGTGGCGCGACTGAAGCCGAGGTCGAGCGTTCGCAGCCGCGTCATCGTGCCGATCACCTTCAGCGACTCATCGGTGAGCGCGGCGCCGGCGAGGTCCAAGTGCAGCGGGTTGAGATTCGCCAGATGTGCGACGCCTTCGTCAGTCACCTCTCCGCGAGGCGGATCGCTGGGCGAGCGCGCGAGCTTCTCCAAGTGCGGAATCCGCCCGAGATGCTGCAAGGCCGCATCGTCCAAAGATGTGTTATGCGCCCACACTTCCCGGAGCGAAGGATGACCCGCCAGCGGCGCCAGGTCGCTTCCCTCAAACACAGCCCCGCTTAAGAGCAATTGGCGTAGTTGCGGCGCCCGTCCCATGAGGGCGAGGTCTTCGGCCGTGAGGCTCTTGCCTTGCAGGTTCCCGATGCGGCGAACCCACACAGGCCGATCGCCCAACGGCGCCACCATGTGGAGCGGCTGGTCGGTCTGGCCGTCGAGCGTGACCCGCACATGCGCTCCGATTTCACGCAGCCGGTTCACCAGGCGGCGATCGCTCGTCTGCGGAGTCGGCCGCAGCGGGATCGTGCCCGCGGCTCCGGTCACCGGCCGCAGTTTCATCTCCGTAATGCGAAACGCGCCGCTCCCATGGGCGCCGACGCCCCACGCCCGAAAATCCTCCGGCCGCCAATAGTCGCGCACCCACGCCCGCTGATATCCGGCGGGCCAATTGATGACCTCTTCGCCGTTGCGGAGGAGCCGCACCTGATCGCGGCGCACCTGGAAGACGGTGTGAATCGGCTCGCCGGCCGGGAACCAAACAAGCTTCTTGTGGGTCTCGTTCTGCTCCTCTCGCTTGCCGTCCACCATGTCGATGACGGTGAACGACCCCAAGTGCGGATACTGATCGAACTGGACCATGAACGGCCGGCCGCCGCCGTGAAGCAACAGAGCGAGTGAGTCGTTGCCGGCGGTTCGCTCGGCGGTCAACTCGACGTCGTACTCGTCGGGGAGCGACACCGTAATCGGCGCCAGCGCCGTGTTGGAGTGCGAGGGAATGGCCAGCGCACTCCCCTCGAACCGCCACGGACCGTGGGCGACCTCGCTCCAGTTCAGATCGACGAACTTCAAGAGATCCAAGCTCTCGTCAAAGCTTGTCCGCAGAGTTGCGTCTTGCAATTGCTGGCGAAGCGCCGCGGCGCCGTCGGCGGTGATCTGCGTCCCCACGAGGTTCGCCTCGCGAAGGGCCGGCATCGCCGCGAGTTGCTCGATGGCCGCATCCGTAATCGGCGTTCCCACCAGCGACACTTCCGCGAGCGCGGGAAGTTTCGACAGCGAGGCCACACCGGCGTCGCGGATCATCGTGTGGTCGAGGTTCAGCCGCCGCAGCTCCGGCAACTCGGCGAGATGCTGCAGGTCCGCGTCGCTCACGCCGGTGTAAGCGAGGTCCAACTCCCGCAACGACGTGAGCTGCGCGATGTTTGCCATCGCCGCGTCGTCCAGCACCGCGCCGCGGAGATCGAGCGCCCGCAGCTCCGGAAACTCCCGCAGGCGGGCGGCGGAGGGGCCGGCGAGCTCGGCGCCGGGCGCCCTCAGGATCTTCAGTTGCGGCAGGCCCGACAGCGCCGCGAATTGCTCGGCTGAGATCGGCGGGCCGGAGAACTCGAGCTGCCGGAGGTTCGCCAGGTTCGCGAGATACGGCAAGTCGGCGCCAGTCAGCCACAGCCGACTGTCGGCCTCGATTCGCTCGACCGTCGGCCGCGGCGGCAGGTCCGCCAGCCGGCGTATCTCCTGGAGCGCCTCCCCTTGCCGCACCCACACCCGCCCTCCCTTCCACAACATCCGCTGCGCGGCCGCCACGTCCGGATCGGCCGAGGGCGCCGCGAAGGATACGACCTCGCCGGGGGCCGAATGCGGGAACACCCGCAGCCGCGAGATGCGCACCGGGTTGTACCAGCTCCACAGGTAAAACACGTCGGGCGTCGGCGGCGCAAGGCGGCGGTTCCCTTCGGAGAGACGACGCGCCTCGCCGCGCCAGGTGAAGATCTCCTCGCGTCGCGAGCCGGCGATGCGCTCCACGCGAAGCATCGCCTCCGAGCCGCGGCGCCGCACCTCGTAGGACAGCGTCACGGCGCCGCGCTCCGGAATCACCAGCCCGTGATAAGCGCGATCCCTGTGCGAGACGACGCCCTGCCCATCGAGGTACGCCGGGCCGGCCAGATAGCCGTGCCCCGGCCAGCTATCGACCACCGCTCGGGCGCGAGTGTCCCCCAGCGGCAGCCCCATGTGCAGACTCTCCTTTTGTCCCAGCCGCTCGACGACCATCTCCAGTCGATACTCCGCCGGCGGCCGATACGGAATCTGCAGCGGCGCCGGACCCGCACCGTGTGAGACGATGGCCGAGCCTTCGCGGCGCCACATGCCGCGGGCGGCGTCCCGCTCGATATCGATCAGCGAGAGCAAATCGACCGGCGGGTATTGCGTCTCCCGCGGTTGTGCGGGAGTCTCCCACTCCGCCTCGGGCGAAAGCCGGGCCGTCACCACCTGCCTCGCGTTGCGGGTGAGTTGGAACTGGCCGGGCTCGAACACCAGCCCCGACTTTCCAGCGTCCAGCGTATAGTCGCCGGTGCGCAGCAGTTGCTCCCCCGGGCGCAGACTTCGCCGGACCCCGTTGCCATCAACGATCGTCGCCTGCCCCGACGCGAGCGCTTGCGCCGCCTCGGGACTGTCGGCATCGACGATCAACTGTCCGCGGGCCATGTTCATTTGCATCAAGAGGACGACGAGCGTCACCCCAATGACAAAGAAGGCCGCCGCGGCGATGAAGAGGATCGCTCCCCAGGGAATGCGCGGCGGATTCCGCGACGCGGCGGGGGCCGAGATCGCCGCCGGCTTCCGCACAGCCTCGGCCATGGTGACGGTGTGCCCGCCGCGATCCTGCGTGTCCTCTCTCCACGGATCGCCCGCGGAGCGCAGCAGTTGCGGCAGGTCGGCGCCGGCGGTGAACGGCGTCAGCGCCGCCGCGATTTCTTCGGCCGAGGCGGGACGACTCTCCGGCTTCTTGGCGAGCATCCGCTCGATCAGCTTCGACAGCTCCTCCGGCACATCGGGCCGAAGCTGGCGAATCGACGGGACCGCCGCCTGCGCGTGCGCCAGCATCTGTTTGGCCGAGGTGCTGTACCGCGGCTCGCCGAACGGCGCCCGCCCGGCGAGCAGCTTGAAGAGCGTGCAGCCGAGACTGTAGATATCCGCGCGGTGGTCCACCTTGCGGCTGTCGGAGGCCTGCTCGGGGGCCATGTATTCCATGGTTCCCATCACCTGGTTGGTCAAGGTGAGATTACCCGACTCGGGCGTCTCCGCCAGGGCCGCCTCGATATCAATCGGCTGCGCGTCTTCGTCCGAAAGCACGTCGCCGAACCGGGCCAGGCCGAGGTCCAAGATTTTGATGGTTACCTGTCCCGCCGTGTCCGACCTGGCGAGCATCAAATTGGACGGTTTAATGTCGCGATGCACGCGCCCATAGCAATGGGCGTGCGCCAGACCGAGCGCGGCCTGGCGGATCATCTCGCAGGCGTCGGCGACGTCGATCATTCCGCGGCGAACCGCCAGTCGCGAGAGATCCACCCCTTCCACGTACTCCATCACCAGATAGTGAACGTCTCCTTCTTCGCCCGCGTCCATCGCCCGCACGATGTGGGGATGATCCAACTGCCCGATGGCGACCATCTCTCGCTGAAAGCGCTCGATGGCCTGCTTGTCCCGCCGGCGCCGCGGGTGCAAGAGCTTCACGGCGTACCGGGTGCCGAACACCGCGTGCCGGGCTTCATAGACCGCGCCCATGCCGCCCTCGCCCAGCGGCTCGAGCAGGCGGTACTCGCCGACCTGCTTGAGCCGGGCGGCGGATTCGTCGCCTGCGGTGGGATCGGAGGCGGAGGTCAATTCCGCCCGGCCGCCGGCCTGCGTCGGCATGCCGCCCCGCTCGATGCGATGCAGCGCCTTCAGGCACTGCGATTCCTCCGTGTAGGGGAGGTCCCCTTCCTGCCGGGCCAGCCGATCCGTGGAGGGCGCCTCGCTCTGATCCGACTCGGCGAGCCTGACCTGACACGTCTCACAATGCTCGACGTGATCGGCGACCTGATCGGTCTCCTCCGGCGGCAACCGTCCCGCGGCGAAATCGACGATCTGAACATCGCTGGGACAGTCGGGTCGTGGCGCGGTAGCGGTCATGTGTGGTGCTCCAAAGTAATAGGCACACTCCGTGTGCCGTTCTTTTCTTTCGCCGACGGCACACGGAGTGCGCCTACTACTGTGCCGGCTGCTCGATCAACTCTCCGAACTCTTGTCGCAGGCGGCTGCGGACGCGGGACTTGGCGATGCGGACTGCATTGGCGGTGATCCCCAAGTCGGCCGCCACGTCGGCGGCCGCGCGGCCGTCCACCGCCGTCTGCCAGAACGCCTGCCAGGTGACCGGCTCGAAATCGGCCTTCACCAACTCCAAGGCCTGCCGGAAGACGTGGCCGATCTCGGCCTGCTGGTCGGCGGGCGACTCGGCATCGCTCTCATCGGGGACCTGCTCCAGTTGCAGGTGCGCCTCGGTCCCGCCGACCGGCGCCGTTTCCCGATTCCGCCGGCGCCAGTGATCGCGGATCTTGTTATTGGCGATGGTCTTCAGCCACCGGCGGAAGCTGTCGCCGGAGCGGTCGCGGGAGAAATCGCGGATGTGAACGGCCACGGCGCGAAACACCTCTTGCGAGACATCGGCGGCGTCCTGCTCTTGCAGTCCCTTCCGGCGGCACCAGCTATAGACGAGCGAGCCGTACAGCCGCACAAGGCGGCGCCAGCTCGACGCCTCGTCATTCCGCAGCCGCTCCAAAAGGCTGGTCGAAGTGACGCTGGGGCCGCGCCGCGGGGCGGCGGCGTCACGCGACGCCGCGCCTTCCCCGCTCGATGAGGGAACGTTGGGGTATTTCACGACTTTTCTTCTGGCCGGAGAAATAGACGCCCGCAACCGCTCGATTCTAGCGAATCTTGGGCGCCGCAAGGAATTGGCGGAGGGATGCCGCGCCAAGGGAACGGGTGTAGTTCGACACGGCAAGCGGAATGTTGGAGATCGAAGCACTCGTTTGTTCCCTGGACGCCGGCGCCTTAGATTAATCACGTCTCAACCATGTCGGTTAATCCCGGCCGGAGGGAGTGGAGCATGTCGGCGGAGATACATATTCAACCGAAGTCGGGCGTGCTGGTTCGCGGCAAGAGCATGCGGGTCCCGATTTCTCTGAACGTGAGCGAGCCGCTCAAGGTCCGCGGCGTCCATGCCGAGTTTCGCGGCGCCGAAGAAACGAAGGCGCATTACACCACCTACAACGCGGCGACCAAGACCACGCAGGTGCACACGGCGGTGCAGCACGTGGATCACGTCCGCCGCGAGTTCCACCTCTCCGGCCGGCCGCGGCGGGGCGCGTTCGGCAACATAGCCGACGCTCTGGCGACAATGCTGGGCCGGGGCGAACACGAGGTCTTGCAGCCGGGGCGACACCCGTTTGAGGTGGAGGTCGATGTTCCCGCCGAGGCCCCCGGTTCCTTC
>JAHWKS010000941.1 GCA_019347795.1 Planctomycetota bacterium
AACTGCGGTCTGTGAACCGCGCGCCGAATGTCGGAGTCTTTCCCTCACCTATAATGAGCGGATGCCTGATTTTCGCGATGTCGATCCACGTGAGTTGCGCGTTCCGCCATCCCGCCGGCAGGGCGCCGACCCGGCGAAGCTTGCTCGGCAGATTGCCCTCTTCGGCCGGTCGGCAGTGGGGATGCCGGCGCCGTGGGTTTACGAAGGGACGGATGGCGTGCTCGTGCTGTATAATGGAGTCACCCGGGCGACCCGAATCGCCAAGCTGGCGCCCGGCGCCCTGATCCGGGTCGAGGTAATTGGCAAACTTCCCAAGGCGTTCGCCGGGGATCCCAAGATCGGAGACTTGCTGCCATGAGCGAAACACAGCAAGAAGCGTTGGCCGTGCTCACCGAAGTGTGGCGCCTATCGCCGGACGTCCGTCTCGGTCAATTGATGGCGCACCTCGGCTTTTTGGGCGAAGTCCACGTGGGAAAGGGCCTCGGCGACATCGAGGACGACGAGGTGATCGCCGTTCTCTACCGCCACCGAGCAGAGTTGCAGGCTCGCTTGCAAGGAACGCCGAACAACTCGCTACAGCCGACCGGGGCCGCCACATCGGTTTCCGGGAGCTCAACGCGTCCCGCGACCGGCCCCGGCGGCTGACCCTTAGCGTTCTGCACTAAGTCATCATGGACGAATCGGTAAAAGCATTTTTGGCAGCTGAGATCCCGCTGATCGCTGATTCCGTCGCCACGCACGTTCGACCATGCATCATCGGCCACTCCGACCGTTTTTCTGAGAACGAGATCTCTGTTGGCTCGTCGAAGTTCTGCGGCAGGCCAGATGTCCCCGACGCATTTGAATGGCCGATGACGGATGATGGTCCATGTTGGTTTCTTGGTCAAATCGACCTTGCAGAGTGTACTCGGTTCGATCCGGGGGTCGAGATTCCAAACACGGGGGTTGTTTCCTTCTTCTATCACGACGCCGGCGGCCCCGCAGGTACGCAGTCTCGAATGCTGTATTTTCCGCACGCAAAACTCCACCGCATCGAGGTCGTCCCAGATTGGCGATGGGGGAGTGACTTTCATTCTCGGCATTTGTTTCCGCGTTCGCTGGTCTTGACTCAAGGCCACTGCCTTCCTGGTGTTGATGATCTCGGGCTCTCACCGGAAGAGGCAGCCCAATACGATGACCTTGAGGATTTCATTGCCGCGTTCAATGACACGTTCGCGGATGGGACACATCAGTTCTTTGGGGTGCCACGTTACATGTGGCAAAGCGTTCCGCGACGCCATCAACTAATTGCAAACTTCGGTGAATGCAATGATCGCATTATCTACTTGATTCCTGAACCGGATGTTGCTTCATTGCGGGACTCGCAGCTTCGAGTCCTCTACGAGTGCACGTGATTTCAACACGAGGCATAGCTCCAACGTCACGGCGGTCACACCATTAGTTTCGCTCGTCGAAGCGCCATAATCCCGCCCGTCGGGCGACGGCGAAGGCATGCGCCAACTCATCGCCTCCGGGGCGGCGGCCGATCTCGTCGTACTTCGGCGTGCCGTTGCGGGCGACTTGGCCGACTTCGTACTCGGGGCGGTACTGGCCCATGATGTTGACGTAGGTGTCGGGCGAGATTTCCTCGGCCAGCCAGTGGAAGATCGCCTCGGCTTCTTCGAGTTGATCCGGCATGACCAGGTGACGCACCAGCACGCCGCGGCGGGCCAGGCCGTCAGGGCCGAACTTCAGCGGGCCGACCTGCCGGTGCATCTCCTGGATCGCCTCGCGGGTCCGCTCGGGATAATCCGGCGCCTTGGCCAGTCGCTTGGCCGTCTCGCGGCGCCAGAATTTGAAGTCGGGCATGTAGATGTCCACCAGGCCGTCCAAGAGCCTGAGCGAGGCGAGGGAGTCGTAGCCGCTGGTGTTGTAGACGATCGGCACGCGCAGCCCCCGCGGAATGGCCGCGGCGATCGCCTCGATCACCTGCGGCGCGACGTGCTCGGGCGTCACGAAGTTGATGTTGTGGCAGCCCTGCTCCTGGAGCCGAAGCATCCGGTCGGCGATCTCCTCCGGCCGACATTCGCCGCCGGCGGACTTCTGGCTGATGTCCCAATTCTGGCAGAAGACGCACCGCAGGTTGCAGAGACTGAAGAAGATCGTCCCCGAGCCGTTCCAGCCGCGGAGGCAATCCTCCTCGCCAAAATGCGGGAAGGCGCTGGCGACGCGGGCGTATCGGCCCGTGTGGCAGATCTTCGTTTCGCCGGCCATGCGGTTGACATGGCAGTTCCGCGGACAGGCGCAGCAATCCTCCAGCTCGCGCAGCCCGGCAGCGACGCGCGCGGCGACTTCTCCCGAGCGATGCAGCGCCAGATACACCGGCTCGAACGGCTCGATGAGGAACTTCGGGTCGATGCCTCGGTCAACGGCGATGGTG
>JAHWKS010000113.1 GCA_019347795.1 Planctomycetota bacterium
GAAGCCATGTATCCACCGGGCTTTTCCACCTATGTCGATCCGCCCCAGGCGGCCGAACCGTGGGAGGGCGCCTGCCGGCCGGGGCACTTCCGCGGCGTGGCGACCGTGGTGCTGAAGCTCTTTCATGCCGTCCCCGCCGATGCCGCGTACTTCGGGCAGAAAGACTACCAGCAGTCGGTCGTCATCCGCCGCATGACCGCCGACCTCGACCTGCCGATCGAGATTCACGTCCTGCCGACGGTGCGCGAGGCCGACGGGCTGGCGATGAGCTCCCGCAACGTCTACCTCAGCCCCGAAGAGCGGCGCCGCGCCTTGACGTTGTCGCAAAGCCTGCGGTTGGCCGAGGAGTTGACGCAGAACGGCGAGCGCGACGCCGACGTGATTCGCCGGCGGATGATCGAGGTTTTGGAAACCGGCGTCGATCGGCTCGACTACACGGCCATCGTCGATCCCGACACGCTCGCGGAGCTGAACGCTCTTGACCATCCGGCGGTTGCGCTCATCGCCGCCTACGTGGGGAAGACGCGACTGATCGACAATGCGCGGCTTGGCTAACGGCTTGACGCCGGGGAGACGCCGCGTCCAATGTTCCCGTCGTCCCGCCAGTGGACGGCGTATGCATCTCCACGATCGTCGAGGAATTCATCCAACGCCTCGATCGAGAGCGGGGGCGGCATCGGATGATGGGGTCCGGGGATGTTGCGTAGCTGCTTGTGGTAGCGGACGTAGGTGGCGAAGTCCTTGGGGAAGGCCGCTTCGTCCACGCCGAGGAATGAGCCGCGGCGCGTGGCTCGCGAGAGGAGCGACCGCCAGCGGTCGATCGGCGCCAGCCCCACCGATTCCACGCCGTGGGCGAAGAGCATCGGGTAGATCTCCTCGAAGGGGCCGGCTTCGTTGACGTACGCCTCCAGCGCATCGGCGCTGGACTCGACGGGGAACACGGTCCAGAACGGGACCGAGCCGGTGCGCAGCGTCCACCACGGGTCCAAGAGGAGGAATGACTCGACCAGCAACCGCGCCGCTTCGATGCCGCGGCGGGCGTACCACCAGCGGTACAGGTCGGCCACCAAAGGGCTGAGGTCGATCGGATCGTCGAACACGATCCGCCGCACGCGATAGCCGCAGCGACGGGCAAGCCGCTCCACGTCCTCGCGCAGTGCCGGCTCGAAGCCCCACTCCGCCTCGGGACGCAGCGCATCCGGCGCCGGCGGGTCCCAACGCGTCCACGGCGAGTTGTGGCGTCGCAGGAACGCCTCGACCCGCGGCGACCCGACGACGTACTCCTCCGCCCTCGCGCCGCCGTAGGCGCCAGGCTGGAAGAAGCTTCGCGGCCCCAGCTCGGTTGTGGGCCATTGAAGGTTGCACTCCACCAGGAAGATCGTTCCGCCCGGCTCGAGCGACTCTTCGAGAAAGCGAGTCCACGTTTCTCCCAGCCGCAGCCGCTTGACGCGGAAATAGTCCATGCAGCGGACCATGAGCCGATCCTGATTCGGGTCGTGCATCAGGTGCAACTGCAGGTCGGGATTGTTCTCCAGCAGCATCTCGGCCGCCTCGCGGGAGTCTTCGATGCTCTTCCGCATGTCATCCGGATGAATCCGCTTGCGATGCACCGGGATGAGCAGCGTTTGCGGCAGCCACGGCGCCTCCAGCGCCGACCAGAGGTGAGTCGCCGCTCCGTTTGACGAGCCGATGGCGATCGCGGGATAGCGGCGTCGCGGGTATTGTTCAATGATCCAGCGAGACAGGTCTTCGGTGCGCAGCTTTGCGAGTTGGGCGGGGGAGACCGACTCCTTCCAGCCGCCGAAGATGTAGAGCTTGTCGCGCGCGGCAACCGGCAAGTAGTTCGCGACCCGCATCACCAGGTTCAACGGCGCAAACGGCGCCCGCATCGGCCAATCCCGCCCGTGCAGAAAG
Organism: Planctomycetota bacterium; assembly: GCA_019347795.1. Classification (GTDB taxonomy): domain Bacteria; phylum Planctomycetota; class Planctomycetia; order Pirellulales; family Pirellulaceae; genus JAHWKS01. The sequence continues at coordinate 1,915 of JAHWKS010000113.1, forward strand.
CGGGCGTTGGCGTGGAGCATGCCCGATGCCGAGTCGAACTGAGCGACGTATCGCGAGGTGCGCATGGCATTTTGGAAGAAGCAAACGCCGCGCCGTGCCGTCCAAACTCGGCCGATGGAATGGGCTTTGCACCCGTTGGGATTAGCTTCCTCTCCCCGCGAGTCCGATGAAACTGCCGGAGAATCTCGAAAGCCGCTTTGTCGACGTTGATGGATGGCGGCTGCACTACGTCGCGTCGAAACATCCGGCCGCCGGCAGCCCCTCAATTGTGATGGTCCACGGGCTGGGGCTTTCACACCGCTACCTTGTGCCGATGGCGGAGCGGATGGCGGACCATGTGCCGGTCTATCTCATTGATCGGCCCGGCTTCGGCAAGAGCCACAAGCCGCGGCGAGCCCAGAGCCTGGCGGAGTCGGCCAACTGGATCGCACGCTGGATTCAGACGATGGACTTGGCGCCGGCGTGCGTGATGGGACAGTCGTTCGGCACTCAGGTGGTGGTGCACCTGGCGGTGCGGCATCCGGACCTCGTTTCTCGGCTGGTGCTGCAAGGGATGACGGTTGAGCCCGGCGCCCGCACGGTGTGGCGGCAGTTCGTCCGCTGGCGCCGCAACCAGAACGCCGAGGACAAGAGCGCCTCGCCTTCCGCGTTTCCCGACTACGTCGCCGCCGGCCCGCTGCGCATCTATCGCACGCTGAAAAGTGCGTTGGCCGACCGGCCGGAAGACCTTGTGCCGCAGATTCAGTGTCCCACGCTCGTGGTGCGCGGCGAGAACGACCCGATCGGCTCGCAGGAGTGGCACGAAGAAATCGTCCGGCGACTTCCCCACGGCCGGCTGGTGGTGATGAGAGACGCCGCCCACACGATCAACGTCTCGGCGCCCGACCGCCTGGCGCGTCTGGTAATCGACTTCTGCGCTGGGAAGGCCGATGAAGACATCGCCGCGGCGTGAGAAAGTTGGAGTTCACGCTTTAGCGTGCGCGCAGCAAGTTGAAGTTCACCCGTTAGCGTGCCGTCCGCAGCCTGAAGGCTGGACTCCAACTATTCCTTCCGCTTCGACTCTTTGCGCTCCGGGCGGTAGCCGCGGCCGGGGGCATGGCGACTTTGCTTCTTGTTCCGCTTTTTCTTCTTGCCGCCGGGAATGGTGTGCACGTAATCGCCGCGGAAGTTGGCATTGACCTCCTTGCGGCGGCGGATGAGGGCTTCTTTGGGCGGCTTGGAAGGGATCAGGCTGTCGCAGCCGTCGCCGATCAAGTCTTGCCGGCCCGCCTCCTTCAACGCCCTGCGGACCTCGAAGTAGTTCTCGGGCTTAAAGAATTGCATCAGCGCCCGCTGCATCTTGCGGTCGCGGAGCTTACGGGCGGTGTAGACCGGCTTCTTCGTGAACGGGTCCAGGCCGGTGTAATACATGCAAGTGGCCACGTCCATCGGCGCCGGGATGAAGTCCTGCACCTGGTCGGGGCGATAGCCGTTGCGCTTGAGGAAGAGAGCGAGGTCGATCATCGCGTTCAAATCGCTGCCGGGATGGCTGGCGATGAAGTACGGCACGATGTACTGCTTCTTACCCGCCTTCTTCGACTCCTTCTTGAACTGGTCGCTGAACTTCTCGAAATCGTCCCCCGACGGCTTCCGCATGTAGTTGAGCACCTCGGCGTCCGTGTGCTCGGGCGCGACCTTCAACAGGCCGCCCACGTGATGCGCAGCCAGCTCCTTCATGTACGTCGGCGAGCGGCGGGCCAGGTCCATGCGGATGCCGCTGGCCACCAGCACCTTCTTCACGCCCGGAACTTGCCGCGACTCGCGCATCAGCTCGATCAGCGGACCGTGGTCGGTCCCCAGCAGCTTGCAGATCGTCGGATGCACGCACGACTGGCGGCGGCAGATCGCCTCCACCTCCGGCCGGCTGCAGCGCATCTGGTACATGTTGGCGGTGGGGCCGCCGATATCGCTCACCGTCCCTTTGAACTCCGGCTCGGCCGCCATCTGATTCAATTCCTCGACGATCGACTTCTTGCTCCGCGACTGAATGATCCGCCCTTGATGCGCGGTGATCGAGCAGAACGTGCAGCCGCCGAAGCAGCCCCGCATGATGCTGACCGAGTCCTTGATCATCTCGAACGCAGGAATCGGCTCCTGATAACTCGGGTGCGGCCGGCGGGTGTACGGCAGCGCGTAGATGCGATCCATCGCCGCCTGGCTGATCGGCAGCGGCGGCGGGTTCACGACCACCGCCTGATTGTCGTGCCACTGCACCAGCCGCCTGGCATTGAGCGGGTTCGTCTCGTGATGGAAGTTCCGCGTCGCTTCGGCGAAGGCGAACTTATCGCGGCACACCTCCTCATAGCTCGGCAGCACGAGGGCGTCCTCCGGCGGCGTCTCGGAGGCGCCCGTCGCATACGCCACGCCGCGCATGTCGCGGAGATCCTTGACCGTCTCGCCGCGGGCCAGCCGCCGGGCGATGCGGACGATCGTATCCTCCCCCATCCCGAACACCAGCAGGTCGGCCTTGGAGTCGAGGAGGATGGACCGCCGCACCTTGTCGCTCCAGTAGTCGTAATGCGCCAGCCGCCGCAGCGAGGCCTCCACGCCTCCCGCGATCACCGGCACGCCCTTGTATGCCTCCCGCGAGCGCTGGCAGTACGCGAGCGTGGCCCGATCCGGCCGCAGCCCGATCCGCCCGCCGGGCGAGTACGCGTCGTCGTTGCGCACCTTGCGATTGGCGGTGTAGTGATTGATCATGGAGTCCATGTTCCCCGCACTCACGGCGAAGAACAGCCGCGGCCGGCCGAACCGCCGCCAGGTGTCGCAGGACCGCCAGTCGGGCTGGCTGAGAATCGCCACCCGGAACCCCGCGGCCTCCAGCACCCGCCCCAGGATCGCCATCGCAAAGCTGGAGTGGTCGATGTAGGCGTCGCCGGTGACGAAGACCACGTCCACCTCATCCCACCCCCGCCGCCGCACCTCCACCAGCGACATCGGCAGCGCCTCGGCCGCCGCCGGCTCACGCGGAGGCGTCAGGTCGGCCAAATAGTCCGAGCGGATCGGGTCGCCGGAAATGACGGGAAGAGATTTCATCCTGATCGATGGAAAGCGTGCACGGGTGAATCCGAATCTTCATTCTAGACGCAATTGGCGCCTGAGTTTAGGTCCCAGACGCGTCGTACCGGTTGCGACGACGCTTGCGGTTTCGCGCGCTTCCTCGCCGCCCCATCGCGAAACCGCAAGCGATTGTTTGCAATCGCGCCGTGCTTCTTGTCTAATATCACGGACGTGCTCCCAATCCTTTCCTGCCTCGGAGGAGGTCCCGCCGTGAAAAAGACGCTCTCCTGCCCCGATTGTGAAATTGGTCTGCCCCCCTTCACCCGCCGTGATTTCCTGCGAACCACCGGCGCCGTGGCGGCCGCTGCCGGCCCGCTCTCGGCCCTTGCGTACGCCAAAGAAACGAGCGAAGAGAAGAAGGCGCCCGAGACGCTGGTGAAGTCGCTTTACGACGCGCTCTCCGAGAAGCAGCGGCAGGAGGTCTGCTTCGCCTGGGACTATACCGAGAAAGAGCGGGGCCTGTTGCGGACCCGCATCTCGAATAACTGGCACATCACCAAGCCGGTCATCAACAGCAACTTCTTCACGGCCGAGCAGAAGGGGATCATCCGCGAGATCTTCGAGGGCATCTACAGCGAGGAGTGGATCCCGCAGATCGAGAAGCAGCTTCAGGACGACGCAGACGGCTACGGCAACGCCCAGAACATCGCCATCTTCGGCAAGCCGGGCGAGGACAAGTTCGAGTTCGTCATGACCGGCCGGCACATGACGGTGCGCTGCGACGGCAACTCGGCCGAGCACCTGGCGTTCGGCGGCCCGATCTTCTACGGCCACGCCGCCGACGGTTTCTACGAAGGGAGCAAGCACCCCGGGAATGTCTTCTGGCCGCAGGCCCTGGAGGCGAACAAGGTCTACGAGATGCTCGACGGCCGAGAGCGCAAGGCAGCCGAGGTGGCGGAAAGCCCCGTCGAGCAGCGGTCCGGCTTCCGCGGCAAGGACGGGCAATTTCCCGGCATCCCCATCCGCGACCTTTCGGCCGACCAGAAGGAGCAATGCCAGAAGGTGCTCAAGAAGCTGATCGAGCCGTACCGCCAGACCGACCGCGACGAGGTGCTCTCCTGCCTGGAGGCCCAAGGGGGCCTGGACGCCTGCTCGCTGGCGTTCTACACCGACCACGACATCGGCAACGACCGCGTCTGGGACAACTGGCGGATCGAAGGCCCCAGCTTCGTCTGGTACTTCCGCGGCGAACCCCACGTACACGTCTGGGTGCACGTGGCGGACGATCCCTCGCCGAAGATTAATGCGTGACGCGAATGCGGAGTGCGGAGTGCGGAATGAATTGGGGTCACGCGGCATAGGTCGTACGGCCTCAGATGCAGTTCTCGCGTTCGTGGTTCTCTTCTTCGTCGGGTGCGGATTAGATTCACGGACGACTCTCAAGACGGTCGAAATCGTCATCGATTCTACCGGTAGTCATCGGCTGATTCGGAAAGATTGGGAAAGCGTTCGGCTCACCGAGCCGAATAAGAAATCCTACAAACCTCACTCGCTTGTTTGGCAGCGAAAGGAAGGCGATGAATGGGTCGAATATCTGACGATTACGCAAGCGGACTTCCAGGGCGGGAGTGATCGACGTCGTTGGGTAAGCGAGATTCATAGCTTCGATCCCAAGAGCGGGCGGGCCATCGTAAAGATCGCAGAGGGAGATGCGCCGGAAGGGAGTGGGAGCATAGCTTATGTATACTCGTGGCGCGAATGGGATCTAACAGCGAATGCGGAGGTCCAAAAGCTCCGAATTTGTACTGATCCCTTCGAAGAATTGGACTAATGCAGGTCACCATCGATGATTCAACCGCCGGCCCGCAGTTGCGCGAGGAAATGACGCCGGAGCGGGTTGTCCGCCATTTCTTGCTCCAGCCGGTCAGGGCGCCAGGCGGATTGGTGGAGCGAGAATAACATCCGGCTGCGGATCACGGCGCCGTCCACCGCAGCCGACATCTCGGGCCACCGCGCGACGAAGGCGCCCTTCGCCGCGCCTTTCCTGCCGGGCAGCCAGTCGGGCGCCCGGCCGTCCACGCTGAACCACTCTCGCACGCGCTCCACGTCTTGCTGGCTCTCCAACCGGCCGATGATCTTCGTGCTGCAGTTGCTGAACGCCTCGTACTCCACGGAGCGGGGACTCTGCGTACAGATGAGGCAGCAGACGCCGAATTTCCGCCCCTGGCTGAAGAGCCGCCGCAGCGGGACTTTCGCCGGCGGCTTACCGGCGCCGGCAGGAAGATAATCGCGGGCTTCGTCCAGATAAAAGAGGAGTTGCGGACCGCCGCCGGCGCTGGACGTGACCATCCACCGATACACCTCGGCCGCCAGCGACGCGACGAAGAACTGTTTCTGATCGTCGTTCACCAGGGCGTTTAGATAGATGACGTTGAGCGGGACTTTACCATCGGCCGTCGGTCGGCGCATCACTTCGACATCGAGCGGCACTCCGCCGGTGAACATGTTCGAGGCGACGCCGCGCAGCAGGCTGTTCAGTTTCCGCGCCAGTTTGTCTCGCTCGGGGCGGCCGATGAACTCGTCGGGATCTTCGATCCCCGCGATCGCCGGCTCGCGCAAGGCCTGGATGACGCGCGGCAGCGAGACTCGCGCGGCGCCTTCCTCTTTGCTCAACCCGCGGAGGATGTTGAGAATCAGCGTCTGCTGCAAGTCGCTGTCGCCGCTCGCTTGGGCCAGGCTCACGAGATTCGCGGCGGCCGTGCCCAAGATGCATTCCAGCTCTTCGCTGCGCCGGAGCGGGTCGGTGATGTGCGCCAGCTCTTGGTCGTCCGCCAGCCGCAGCGGATTCAGCGAGAGCCGGATCGCGTGCGAAGAGCCCGGAGTCCAGACGCGGGTCTCCACGCGCTCGCGGAACTGGCGGTAGGCGTCTTGCTCGGCGCCGGTGAAGAGTCCTTCATCCTGTTGTTGGAGGAACTGCACGAGATCGCCCTGCGGATCGACCGCGATGACCGGAATCCTTTGGCGAATCGCCTCCTCAACAATCACCTTCGCCAGCCACGTCTTGCCGCTTCCGGCGGCGCCAACCACCGTTACATGCGTCGGCAGAACGTGCTTTGAAAACCCGACGAGCGTCTCATCCTTTCCTTCTAGACGGCCGATCCAGAGGTGATCCGCGGGGAGCGACACCTTGACCGGCGCCGCCGGTTTCGTTTTTTCCACCGTTTCCGGCATCGGGGCGTCGGGCGAGAGTTCCTCGGCCGGATCGACGTACTGCGCTCGCTGCAAACTCTCGCTCGGGGTTTGTCGCGCAGTCGCCGGCTCGACTGGTTTTGCTCCCGGCTGGGCGGCCGCATCCGCCCAATGGGAGAGGCGACTTCCTTCGTGCTTCGGCCCGAGCCGCGCCACGCAGACTTTGTCCCAGGGGCAAACTCCGCAATACTGCGGCTCGCCCGGCGGCTTCAACTGCTGCTTCCGCTGCTCGTCGTAGCGGAGCCATTCCAGGAGCGACGCGAGGAAGTCGTACATCGAGCGGCGATCGGCGTGGATTTGCTCCCACTGCTTCTCGACCATTTCGCGCCGCGGATGCAGGTACAAAACGCCTACATCCGGCTCGGTGCGATGCTGTACGTTGTGCATCAAAGCGTACAGGCTCACTTGGAACAGATCGTTCGTCGGGTGGTCGCCGGGCGTGAGCTTGTAGTCGATGATCCGCCGCCGTCCGCTGCGCCAATCGAAGAATACGTAATCCAGGACGCCGGTGATGTGAATCGCCTCGCCCTCCGGTCCGACTTCGAACGTCACATCGACTCGGCGCCGGCGGTCGCCGAACATCAGGTCCAGCATCTCCGCCAGGTCCATTCGCTCGTTTACGCCGAACGCCAGGATGTCGGCCAACTCGTCGAGATAGCGCCGCAGCGCCTCCATGAAGTTCTTCTGCTGCTCGCCGCCCGCGCGAAACAGCCGGTCGTGGTTGACGAACTCACCGTAGACCAGCTTCAGCAGCTCCTGAGAGATTTCGGTAGCGCTTTCTGAACGCCGCAGCAACTCCGTCACCTCCGGCCGATTCGCCGCGGCGCCGTTGAACCGCTCGACGGTCTGGTGAAAGAGCGACCCCAGCCCCGCATCCGCCACGCCCGGTTTCCAAATGCGGGTCACCCGCGGCTGTTTCAGCTCTTTGCGGCGCGTATGGTCGGCGTCGAAGTACGCGATCCGCGGGCACGACGCCGCCACGCGGACCTGCGAGACGTTCAGGTGCAGCGGATTCATCGCCCCGGCCGGTTCAAGAGATAGAGATAGTCGCCCATCGGCGTCGCGTTGATCAGTTCCTCATGGTGCATTTCCAACGCGACCTGCTCCAGACGGACCTTCGTTTCCTCCACGCCGGGTCGGCCGTCTGCTTCATATTTCGCGTGATACTTCTGGGCCAACTCCACCGAAGACATGCCCATCGTAAGCGCCAATTGGGCAGCGATGAACTGCCGAATCTCAAACGGGGGAGGAGGAGGCGGCGGAGGAGGAGTGGGCGCGGATTCCTCACAAAGCAACTCGCACAATAGCGGATGGCTGCGGTAACGGTCGTTGCGATGGTGCGACTGGATCACTTCAGCCTCGGAGATCTGCCGCATTCCAACCCCAGGCAGCACTGTCTCCAAGTCCCCCGAACGCGCCTCGCCGATCGCCGCTTCCAGCGCGTCAAGCTGAGCGTATTGGGAGAACGTCAATTGCATCACCTGAAAACCGTCCTTGCCGAGTGCGGATAGTTTCTCCCAGTATTGCTGTCCCGCTTTCCCGCAAGATAGCGGTTGGCGCTCATCGCAGACGACGATCACGTGCTCGGGCGGACTCGGATCCTCGTAAATGCGTCGCAGCGACGCCGTGGCCGACGTCTTGCTTCCGGTGACAATGAACGTCAAGCCCGTCGCGACCTCCTGCCCTTCGGGGCTGCGCTCGCGCACCAGCAGATCGTACGTCGGCTTTTTCGACTTTTGTCCCGGCGGATGGCTTAGGTCGATGAGGGTATAGCGTTGCGACGAGTGCTTACACTGTAG
>JAHWKS010000942.1 GCA_019347795.1 Planctomycetota bacterium
CGGTCCCCTGGATGAGCTGCCGGCCGAGGTTTGGGACCAGGTGCTCTCGGTGAACCTGCGGGCGCCGTTCCTCTGCACGCGGGCGGCGCTGCGGATCATGCGGCGGCAGCGGTCCGGGCGGATCATCAATATCGGCTCGATCTCCGCCCAGCGGGTGCGGCCGAACTTCGCCGCCTACTCCGCCTCGAAACACGGACTGTGGGGTCTCACGCAGTCCACCGCGCTGGAGGGGCGCGAGTACGGCGTCACCTGCTGCTGTCTGCACCCGGGGAACGTCCACGTAGAGCGCCGCGCCGCCGCCGACAAGCTCGAAGACCAAGAGCCCATGATGACGGTGGAAGAGATCGCCGAGGTCGCCGTCCTCATGGCGACGCTGCCTCCGCACGTGGAAATGCTCGAAGCGATCGTCCTCCCCCGCGATCAGCTTTATGTGGGACGCGGGTGAGGCGCGCTGTACTACTCGATCACGCCGCGGGTGCGGTCCAGGTCCATTAACTCGCGCTCGAGTTGGTCTGCGACGCGGGCGAAGGCTTCGCCCATGGGGCCGCCTTGCTCGGCCAGCCGGCGATGGCACTCCATGACGTGGCGCCCCAGGTCGCGGGCGTCCACCGCCGATTCCGTCAGGAGCGGCGCTCCGTCGCCGGCCGTCGTCGGCGTCTCGCGGCAGAGCGGGAGCAAGCGGTCCAGCCGCGAGCAGCGGAGCAGTTCCGCCGCCACTTCCGGCGGGGCTGCCACGGCGAATGGCGCGGCGCCGCCGCGATTGAATCGCTTGTGAAGGTCCACCAGGCATCCGAGGAACGTGCTGTCCAGACGCTCGCATTCGGAGAGATCGATAACCACCAGCGGCTCGCGAGGATCGACGCCGTCCTCGGCAACCGCTTCCAGGCAGCGGCGGGCGTAATCGTGAAAGACGCGGCTTTCGCGCATCGTGCCGCGGCCGACGACGCGAATCAGACATCCCTCCGCGGTGCGAAACACCTCCAGTTGGGCCGCGTGGGTCGTCTGCATCGCTCGGGTCCCGTGAGTTGCGCGTCTCGAAGCGTCCGGCAAGCCACAATTTAGGCCGAAGAGCGGCGCGTGTCAAAGAAATGTTCCAGGGCCCAGAAGAGCCGTAGGTGTCGCAGGGGACGTATACGTTCCGAATGATCGTGGGCGGCGATACCTGCAGGAGAACTTCCGGGGGAAATTCGGCGGGCAGCTCTTTTTGCGGGCGCAGCGAAAAGTTGATCCGCGAGACCGCCGCTGCCGCATCGCCGACCGCGCCATGCGGATTGGTCTATCAACTCGTCGGCGGTCGGCAATTGTGGCGCGGCAAAGGCCTCGGTCGCGAGTACCTGTTGGCGAAGCTGCAAGAGTTTCATCGCCTTCACAAGACGCCGATGGAGCAAACGATTCGCGACTTGCGCGAGGCGATCGCATCGCTGCCGAAATCCGCGTACGCCAACAAAGCCAAGCTGCTTGAGCGCTCGCGCCACCTCCAATTCTCCTTGCGACAATGCTCCATAATCGCCAAATACAGAAAAAATCCGAGGACGTCGAATAGACAAATCTGCTTGTCAACGAGATTTCTTTCGAGTACAACACTCCCAAACGTTACTAACATCGTCCCCCAAGAGCAGTGGTTTTCCATCCAAGAGCAGTGGTTTTCATTCGTCCACGATGCTGCGATTGCATCGACTCGCGAGGAGATCTTTATGGCCAATAGACGCCGGTCGGACACATCCCGTCACTCCATCACGTCCACGCCCTCCCGACGCAAACGCGGCGGTCATCGGCGCGCCGTGCGCCGTCTGCGTTGGCAGGGCCCGGGCGTGAAGCGACTGGATTTCGAACAGCTTGAAGCCCGCCGGCTATTGGCTTTTGTGGGCGGTCCGGAGGACGACTTCGCGTCGTTGCCGCTCCCCGACTATGAGGAGCCTGCGCCTGCCATGGACGTCACGGAGAACGATCTGGCCTACGCCGGGCCGGTCGCCGAATCCGACATGGCGGTGGAGTTGGTCGACCTGGATCTGAGCGCGGATCCGCAGTTGGAGGATAGCGGGCCCTTGATCGACCTGGACCAGTTGCGCAGCGATCCCCGGTTTGCCGGAATCAATGGCGACGGCTTCGGCTCGAGCGGCCCGATCGGCGTGGCGATTGTGGACACCGGGATCGACACCGACCATCCCTATCTGAATTTCGCGGGCGGCTGGGACTCGTACTACCAGGATCCCGATCCGAACGACTTCGTCGGACACGGCACGCATGTGGCCGGCATCGTCGGCTCCACGCACGGTTTGTACACGGGGGTCGCTCCCGGGGTGAACCTGTACGGCGTTAAGGTCTTCTCGGATTTTGGCGGCTCGACGCCCTTCTTCGTCATTGAACGGGGGTTGCAGTGGGTGATCGACAATGCGGCGGCCAACAACATCCAGGT
>JAHWKS010000943.1 GCA_019347795.1 Planctomycetota bacterium
GCTTGTGCGATTGCAGCATGAGTATCTGCTGCAACTCCCGGAACTGGCTGAGCAGGCCAAGAAGATTCGCGAGTTACAACAGCGGCCGGAATATCCCGCCACGCTCGTGATGCAGGAGCGGCCGCCGGAAAACCCGCGGCCGACGCACCGCCATCATCGCGGCGAATTCCTGCAGCCGAAGGAATTGGTGAAGCCGGACGTTCCCGACGTGCTGCCGCCCCTGGTTGTGAGCGGACAACCGAATCGCTTGGACTTCGCGCGGTGGCTCGTTTCGGAGGAGAACCCGCTCACCGCCCGGGTGACGGTGAACCGGCAATGGGCGGCGATTTTTGGGACCGGCATTGTGAGCACGGTGGGCGACTTCGGCGTGCAGGGAGAGCCGCCGTCGCATCCGGAACTGCTCGACTGGCTGGCGGTCGATTTCATGCGCGACGGCTGGTCGCTTAAAAGGCTGCACCGGAAGATCGTCACCAGCGGCACGTATCGGCAATCCTCACGCGTGACGCCGGGGCTGCTCGAAAAGGACCCGCAGAATCGGCTTTTGGCCCGGGGACCACGGATACGCTTGGAGGCGGAGCTGATTCGCGACTCCGCCTTGCGGGCCAGCGGCTTGCTTTCGCCCAAGGTCGGCGGGCCGAGCGTCTTTCCGCCGCAGCCGGCGAGCGTCACCACCGAAGGGACGTACGGCCGGCTGGAATGGAAGGCGAGCGAGGGGGAAGACCGCTATCGCCGCAGCTTGTACACGTTCAGCAAACGCACCGCGCCGTTTGCGATGTACGCCACGTTCGATGCCCCCAGCGGCGAGGCTTGCGTCGCCCGCCGCGACGTCTCCGACACGCCGCTCCAGGCGCTGACGCTCTTGAACGACCCGATGCTGATGGAAGCCGCGCAGGCGTTGGGCAAGAGCTTCGCTGCCGGGGATGGCGCCGTCGAGGATCGGATGATCGGCCTGTTCCGCCGCTGCCTCGTGCGTCCGCCGACGGCGGAAGAGTTGGCTGATCTGGTCGGGTTTTACGAAACGCAGAGGTCGCGCTTCGCCGCGAATGAGTTGGATGCGAAGGCAGTGTGCGGCAACGACGGTGATCGCGCCGCAGAGCAGGCGGCATGGACGATCCTCGCTCGGGCCCTGATGAACCTGGATGAGTTTGTTACGACGAATTAGTTCATGGCGAGCGGGGGGCGTGAGCCCCTGATGAATTCGACGCTCGGGTGTTGCGCGTCGTCAGGGGGCTGACGCCCCCGCTCGCCTTTCAAGTCGATGTCATGCAAAGACGCAATCACAACAACCTCGCCCTCCGCGTCACGCGTCGCCATTTCTTCGGCGATTGCGGCGTCGGACTCGGCAAACTGGCGCTGGGCGGGTTGCTGACGGGCGCCTTGGGGAACTCGGCGCGAGGGGCGGCGAAGCGGGATCCGCTGGCGCCGAAGGCGCCGCACTTTGCCCCCAAGGCGAAGCGGGTGATTCACCTGTTCATGGCGGGGGCGCCGAGCCAGTTGGACCTCTTCGACTACAAGCCGGAGCTGGCGAAGCTCGAAGGCAAACCGCTCCCTCCGTCGGTCATCGGCGATCAGCGGTATGCGTTCATTCGGCCCGACGCGGGCGTTTTGGGGCCGCAGTTCAAGTTCAGCAAGCACGGCCAGTGCGGCGCCGAGCTGTCGGAGATGCTCCCGCACCTGGCGAAGGTTGTGGACGACATCTGCCTGGTGCGCTCGGTCCACACGGATCAGTTCAATCACGCGCCGGCGCAAATCTTCCTGAACACCGGTTTTTCGCAGCCGGGCCGGCCGAGCCTCGGCTCCTGGGTGCTGTACGGCCTGGGATGCGAGACGCAGGACTTGCCGGCGTTTGTGGTGATGTCCACCGGCAGCGGCATCAGCGGCGGGGCGGCCAACTGGTCGAGCGGCTTCCTGCCGACGGTCTACAACGGCGTGCGTTTCCGCAATGAGGGGGACCCGATCCTCAACGTCTCCAGTCCGCCGGGGGTTGATGAGCGGCTGCAGCGCGACACGCTCGACCTCGTGGAGCGGTTCAATCGCCGCCGGTTGGAGGTCGAGGGGGATCCGGAAATCGCCACCCGCATCGCCGCGTATGAGATGGCGTTCCGGCTGCAGACCTCAGCGCCCGAGTTGACCGACTTGCGAAGTGAGGGACAGGAGACGCTCGACCTCTACGGCTGCGATCCTGACAAGCCCTCGTTCGCGCGGGCATGTCTCTTGGCGCGGCGGATGATCGAACGCGGCGTGCGGTTTGTAAACATTTATCACGAAGGCTGGGACGCCCACAGCAACGTGGCGGGCAATTTGAAGAAGAACTGCGGCGCCACCGATCAGGCCAGCGCCGCGCTGATCACCGATCTCAAACGTCGCGGGCTGCTGGACGACACCCTGGTAATCTGGGGCGGCGAGTTCG
>JAHWKS010000944.1 GCA_019347795.1 Planctomycetota bacterium
GAATCCCGAGTTGACGATCCGCAGCGTCCTCAATAATCCGCTGTTGTACCAGGAAGGGTGGGGCGTGAATGCGGTGAAGCATTCACTTACCTATTCGGGCGGCCAAAGCCGCGGACACGTTCGCTCTCACGCGCCGGCCCGACTGCTGGGGTTTTCCGGCTTCAGCCCCTACGCCCTTCCCAACGTCATCGAGGTAGCTGAGGGGATTCCATTCATTGAGCTAACCGGTTGGCGGCATCCCGAGTTGTACGCGCTCAAAGGCGAAATCGTGCGGCGCGGCGTAAAGGCGATCACCGGCGTCACGATGCCTGTCTTCGAAAAGCGGCGATTCCAGCAAGGCGCCGTAGGCGAGCGCGCCTTCGCATCGCTCTTCCCGCCCGAGGAAGCGGCTTACCGGAGGGCCTTCGCGACGCTCTATGCTTAAGGTTGTTCCTTTCGGGGACCGCGACATCCTGGCCGCGCGGCCTTCCAAGAATCCGCTCGACCCAGAACGGCCCTATGCGTTTCTGGTGGAGCGGGAGCGAGCAGCGTCCGGCCGCGTGGTGGACGTCGCCACGGTGTTCCTGACGAACCGCGAGTGCCAGTTCCGCTGCCTGATGTGCGACCTGTGGAAGAACACGTTGAACCACCCGGTCCCGCCCGGCGCCATTCCTCGCCAGATCGACTTTGCGCTGACGAGTTTGCCGCCGGCGCAACACATCAAACTCTACAACAGCGGCAATTTCTTTGACGCGAAGGCGATACCACCCTCCGATCATCCGCTCATTGCCGGCCGCCTGCGCGGATTCCAGCGCGTCATTGTCGAGAACCATCCCAAGCTTTGCTCGGAGGCCTGCTTTCGCTTCCGCGATCGCCTGGACGGACCCGACTTGGAAATCGCGCTGGGTTTGGAAACGGTTCACCCTCAGGTGTTGCCGGCGCTCAACAAGCGAATGACGTTGGACGACTTCGCGTCGGCCGTGGATCGTCTCCTCCGCTGGAACATCGCAGTGCGGGCGTTCATTCTGCTCAAGCCCCCGTTTCTTGCGGAAGCGGAAGGAGTGGATTGGGCGCTGCGCTCCATGGAATTCGCGTTTTCGCTGGGGGTGGAGTGTTGCTCCGTTATCCCCACTCGCACGGGCAACGGCGTGATGGACCGCTTGCAGCGGGAGGGACGGTTTTCTCCCCCGACTCTCGCCTCGCTGGAGCGGGTGCTGGAGGACGGCATCCGTTTGGCCGGAGGCCGCGTCTTTGTGGATTTGTGGGATGTCGAGAAGTTCGCTTCGTGCCCGCGTTGCCGACGCCAGCGCTGCGACCGCCTGCGCCGGATGAACCTGATGCAGGAGGTCGTGCCGTCCGTCGCCTGTCCCTGCGAAAGCGACGCATAACGGGGATGCACTGTGGCTGTCGAATTGAGCGTTGATGCGGCGATTATCGGAGCGGGCTTCGGCGGCAGTCTGACGGCCCTCCTGCTTCACCGAATCGGTCTCAGGACTGTGCTCCTGGACCGGGGAAGCCATCCACGGTTCGCGATCGGCGAGTCGTCCACACCCATCGCCGATCTCGTGCTTCGCGACTTGGCGCGGCGCTATGATCTGCCGCGGATGGAGGCGTTGTCGCGGTATGGAACGTGGAAGGCGGCGTTCCCGGATCTCATGTGCGGTCTCAAACGTGGTTTCTCCTACTTTCACCACCGCCCGAACGCCGTCTTCACGCCCCAAATCGATCACGCTAACGAGCTAATAGTGGCCGCGAGCGGCGATGACGCACACGCCGACACCCACTGGCTGCGATCCGACGTGGACGCCTTTTTAACGCGTGAGGCGCAGAGGGCGGGAGTCCCCTACTTCGATCGCACGCAACTTGCCGTCGAGCAAGCACGGCCGTCCTGGCGATTGCGAGGCCGGCGTGACGGCGAGCCGGTGCAGATCGAGTCGCGGTTGCTTATCGACGCCTCCGGCGAGGGCGGCTTTCTAACACGAGCACTGGGAATCGGCAACCGCGCGGGCGAAATGAAAACGCATTCGCGCGCGATCTTCGCCCACTTTGCCGACGTTGCTCCGTGGCGCGAATTCCTTGTCGAGCAGAGAGGCCGGGTGCAGGATCATCCCTTCCCGTGCGACTGCGCCGCACTGCACCAGGTGCTGGAGGAGGGCTGGATGTGGCAGCTCCGGTTCGACAACGGCGTAACGAGCGCCGGCGTTGCCCTCGACGCGCGTGGCCGGCTGCTCGATGCAGGCCTTTCTCCGGAAGCCGAATGGGAGCGGCTTCTGGAGCGTTATCCGTCGATCGCCGCGCAGTTCGCCCGCGCCCGCGTGGTTCAGCCGGCCGGCGGACTGCAACGAACCGGCCGCTTGCAGCGCCGCGCGGAACGCATTGCGGGACAACACTGGCTGCTCTTGCCGCACACGGCCGGGTTTATCGACC
>JAHWKS010000114.1 GCA_019347795.1 Planctomycetota bacterium
CTTCCGCAAGGAGTTCGCCCGGGAGCACGGCAAGAAGATTCGCGGCTTCACCACCAGCGTCAGCCGCAAGTTTCTCGGGTACGACTGGCCGGGGAACGTCCGCGAGCTGCGGAACATGGTCAACTCGATGGCGGTGCTCGATATCGACGGCGTGCTGGACCAGGACGACTTGCCGTCGGAGTTGATGGACGCGGAGGAGGCCGCCCCGCCTCCTTCCGCGGACGGCCAGCCCGTCGCCGGTCCGCCGGAGCTGATCGGCCGCACCATGGACGACATCGAGCGGTGGGCGATCGAGAACACGCTCGCTCTGCACAACGGCAACCGCGAGGAGACTGCCAAGACGCTGGGCATCGGCGCCCGCACGCTGTACCGGAAACTGGAGAAATATCGCGAGGAGGAGAATGCCTGAGATCCGCGTCTTGACGGCCAGCGTCGTCAACAAGATCGCCGCCGGCGAAGTGATCGAGCGGCCGGCGAGCGTCGTCAAAGAGCTGATGGAGAACGCCGTGGACGCCGGCGCCGCGCGGATCGACGTGACGCTGGAGAAGGGGGGCATCGACCTGGTGCGCATCGTCGATGACGGCTGCGGCATCCACCCCGAGCAGCTTCCCCTGGCGGTGGCCAGCCACGCCACCAGCAAGATCCGCGATGCAGACGACCTGTTCCGCGTGGGGACGCTCGGCTTTCGCGGCGAGGCGCTGGCGTCGATCGCCGAGGTGAGCCAGCTCCGCATTCGCAGCCGGCCGGCGGAAGCGCAGGCCGGGGCCGAGCTGGAGGTGATCGGCGGCCGAGCGGGCGAGATCGCGCCTTGCGGCTGCGCCGTCGGCACGACATTGGAAGTCCGCAATCTCTTCTGCAACACGCCGGTGCGGCGGAAGTTTTTGCGCACCACGCCCACCGAAGTCGGGCATTGCAGCGAGGCGTTCACGCGGATCGCCCTGGCGTTCCCGACGATCCACTTCACGCTTCGCCACAATGAGCGGGTGCTGCACGAGTTGCCCGCGGTGGCGAACTGGCGGGAACGGATCGCGGCGATCTTCCCCGGCGATCTGGCCGAGAGCTTGATCCCGGTGGAAAGCGGCGACGGCCAGGTGCGGCTGACCGGCTTCGCGGCCGATCCTAGCCAGAACCGCTCGAACAACCGCATGCAGTATCTGCTGCTCAACGGCCGCTGCATCCGCGACCGCTCGCTGCAGCACGCCTTGGGCGAGGCGTATCGCGGGCTGCTGCTCACGGGGCGGTATCCGATCGCGTTCCTGCGATTGGAGATGCCGCCCGACCTGGTCGATGTGAACGTGCATCCCTCGAAGCTGGAGGTGCGGTTTCAGGACGGCGGGCGGGTTTATAGCCAGTTGCTGGGGGCGATTCGGAAGAAGTTTTTGGCGACGGATTTGACTGCACGGGTAGCGAGCGCCCGGCCGCACGCGTTGGAGGAGGCGCCGGCGGCGGCGCATGACGACGACGCGGCGGAGCGGCATCGACGGGAGTTGGTCGAGTGGGCGAAGGGACAGCTCGGCGCCCATCAGGACGATGAGGAGGAGGAGTTTGCATCGCAGGCGCCTCCTCCCTATGCCGCGCGGCAGCCGGAGTTCGACCTCGATTACGAGCCGCCTCCTTCGGCCCCGCTCACGGCGACGCGGCTGGATCGCTCCTGGTCCCCCGGCGGCGGCTCACGCCCGCCGGCCGTTCACAACGGACACGCGCCTTCGCCGCCGCACGCGAACGCCGCCGCCGCGCCGCATCCGGCGGAGCCGCCGCGGCGGGCGCTGGCGATGCAGGTGCAAAACCGCTACCTCGTGACCGAGACCGAGGAGGGGATGGTCGTCATCGATCAGCACGCCCTTCACGAGCGCGTCCTCTACGAGCAGTTGCGCGACAAGGTCCTCTCGCGATCGCTGGAGACGCAGCGGTTGTTGGCGCCCGAGCCGGTGCACCTCACGCCCGAGGAAGCCGCCGCGGCCCTGGAGGCCAAAGACCTGCTGGCGCAGTTGGGCGTGCAGGTCGAGCCGTTCGGCGGCGACACGGTCCTGGTGTCGAGCTATCCGGCGATGCTGGCCAACATCAACCCGGCCGAAGTGCTGCGTCAAGCGGTCGAGCATCTCCTCTCCGGCGGCAAACAGCCTGAGCGCCGCGATCTTCTGGACGAGCTCCTGCACATGATCTCCTGCAAGGCCGCCATCAAAGCCGGGGACCGCCTCTCCCCCGAGGAAATCGACACCTTGATCCAACAGCGGCATCTTTTTCAAGACACCCACCACTGCCCGCACGGCCGCCCCACCTCGCTCGTGTTCACCCGCGAAGAGCTGGACCGGCGGTTCAAGCGGACGTAACCTGTTGGACTTTGTTGTGAATAGACGCCCACGGGTTACAATGGGGGGCACGTGGGACTGTGAATGAACCTCCATCGACTGTGAGGAAGGAGCATGCCACCGATTACGATGCCCGCTGAGCGCGTGATTATTGGGGATTTTGCGGAGGAAATCCGCAAGCGAAAGACCCAAACCGTCAAGCCGTCGAAGATCGTCATCGACTTCAGGACTGAGAAACGAGATGGTGTCGAGCGTGAAGTGTTTCGCGTCCCCATCGAGTTGCTTCGCTTTCGCAAAGACAATGGCCGAATCTCGTCGGACGTAACTGATTACGAGAAAAACGTTGGTCCGCTCGACGAGAGTAACGATGGACACCAAGCGATCGTTGGAGAGTATTTGGCGGAAAAGGATCCTGAAAAGAGTGCGATACTGCGAAAGTCGATAATACACAGCGGCCAAGATAGGCCAGCGATTATCACCTGCGACGGGTTCCTCATCGACGGCAATCGCCGGAAGCTTGTTCTTGAGAAGCTCCACCGCGAATTCCCGGAAGAACCCAGCTACGCTTATATGAAGGTAGTCATCCTGCCAGGGCCGGACGACGAGGGCGGCCCGCCTACCCTGTACGATATCGAAAAGCTCGAAAATCGATATCAGCTTCAGAGCGACGGCAAGTCCGAGTACTACGGTTTTGACAGAGCGCTGTCGATCAAGCGAAAAATCAAAATAGGTTTCACCCTCGAGGAGCAACTCCGCGACGACCCAAGGTACGCAGAGGCAAGTGCGGCTGAAATCGAGAAGGCGAAACGCGAGGTTGAGAAGAAGTATCTGAAACCCCTGGAGTGCGCGGACCGCTATCTTGCCCAATTTCGGCGGTCTGGACAATATCGAACAATTTCAAAGGGGATGTCTGATCCGGAGGGACGTTGGCAAGCGCTGGTTGATTATAGCGAGTCGTATGCTCGCTATTTTTCGAGTCCCAAGAAGCTGGCCGAACTAGGGATAGAGGAAGACGAGGTTGGGGCAATCGAGGAGGCCGCCTTCGACATTGTTCGTCTTCGCACTATTCCCGAAATGCCGAAGGTTCACCTGATAATGCGGAGCCTTCCAAAGTATTGCGGGACGCCGAAGGGCAAGAGCGAGATTCTGAAAATTCCTGAGGAAGTAGAGCCGACGCTACCACCTTCCGAGTGCAGAGGCGACGATGGCGCTCCCCTAAGCCCGGAAGAGATAGACGCGAGGTGGGCGAGCAAGGCCAAGCGAGCGATCACACATCGGCTTAAAAAGGCGAGCCAGCGCCACGATTTACAAAGGGATCGCGAGACTCCTTTAAGTCTCCTTGAGGCGGCGCACAAGAAACTGACTCACCGAGATATGGATATAAAGTCCATAAATATGGCGGACATTCATCGGGCGCGTGAATTGGTTGTCGCTATTAAAGAACGTGCTGACGAGCTCGAAGGAGACATTTACCGCTGCGAGAAGAGCCTGAAGAGCCTCATGGCCAAAGGCAGAGCAAAATGATCCGTGTTGAGTTGGTGAGAAACCGTTTAGAAATACGCGCCGACGCGAGTCAGCTTCGTCCTCGCGATAACAACCAACTTGCATTCTGGGGCTTCGTCGCTACCGACACCGGGAGCTGGGTTTTTTCCGCTCTCGAGGGTGGTGCCGAGAACGAGCTAATGCCAAAGCTGGTGGCGTACTTCAAGCGACGGCAACTGCCATTTATGCTCTCGCCGGAGTTGGAGCGCGTAGTTGATGACACTCGTCAGGAACAAGAGCTTCTATCGCACGCGGTTGAAAGATGCGCAAAGTTTAAGAACGCTGCGCTTGATCTTCCCGAAGCCAAGCAATTTGTTGCCTTTTTGCTGCGACACGTTCCGCGGCACCTAAAGGACCACCAAGTAAAGGCAGCATTGCACTTGCTTTATGCCGTAAACGCGGCAAATTTCTCCGTTCCAGGAAGCGGCAAGACCACGGTCGTTCTCGCTGTATATGAGCGACTGCGGACATTAGGGGAAGTTGACGCCCTGTTCGTCGTCGGACCGCCGTCCTGTTTTCGTCCATGGCAGGACGAGTTCGAAGCAACCCTCGGCCGCTGCCCGGACGCTAAAGTGCTGGCGGGAGGCGATATCGATCTAAGGCGGTACCTGTATCTAACTAGGCGTGATGCGGCAAGCGAACTGTATCTCACGACATACCAGACTTTGCAGCACGATTGGGAGCACGTTCGCGTTCTATTTCAGCGACAAGGCATCCGTTTTTTTCTCGTCGTAGACGAAGGCCACTACATCAAACAGGTTGGCGGCGCGTGGGCCCAGGCCGTTCTTAATGTGGCAAAGCACGCGGTGCGGCGATGCGTTCTAACCGGAACGCCGTTTCCGAGAAGCTACACCGACTCGTTTAATCTTTTCGATGTACTGTGGCCGGGCGTTTCGCCGCTTTTCACCGCTGATCGGCACAGAATTGAGGTTCTTGCGCAGCGGAAGCAATTCGTTGAGGCGGCAACGATTCTGAAGAGAGCAATCGGTCCGCTCTTCTACCGCGTCCGGAAGTCGGAACTCAACCTAGCGCCGCAGGTGTATCACGAACCTATTAAAGTTCGGATGAATGATCGGGAGCGCAAAGTGTACGACTCAATCCTCGATCGGATCATCGCGAATTCCGAATCCGACTTTTTTCGTGATTTCGACGTCTTATGCAAATTACGTCGCGGGCGCATGATGCGCCTGCGCCAGTGTGTCTCCTACGCGGGCTTGATGGCTACAGCTGTTAGCGAGTACGTAGAAAATCTTGCCACCGACAACTACGCACTAGCGAAGATAATTCATCATTACGACAAGCTCGAAGTCCCCGGAAAGATCGCCGTACTCAGAAGCCTGGTGCGCCGCCTCCGGAAGGACGGACAGAAGGTGGTCGTGTGGTCCAACTTCGTGGGGACATTGAGGCTTCTCGTCCGGCATCTTGAAGCAGATGGCTACGGAGTTGGGTTAGTCTATGGTGGAACACCCTTTGAACGTTCGAGCGTTCCCGAAGAGGCGTCTCGGGAAGAGATCATTCGTGAGTTTGTCAGGGCGCACAGCGACATCTCGGTACTCGTTGCTAATCCGGCAGCATGTGCCGAGTCGGTCTCCCTTCACAAGACGTGTTCACACGCGATCTATTATGATTTGTCGTACAACTGTGCCCAATACGTTCAATCCTTGGATCGCGTTCACCGCGTAGGCGGCTCCGAGGAACAAGAGGCGCATTATTACTTTTTGGAATATGAGGGTACTATAGATCGGGACATCCTTGCCAATCTACGTCAAAAGGCCAAGAACATGAGCGGCGTCATCGATGAGGAATTTCCGATTTATTCTCTCGACATGTTCGCTGAGGACGAGGAGCTCGAAGCATATGACCGACTCTTTGGTCGCGGACCCCGGCCTTTTTGACCGCGTTCGTTGGAACAATATTTACACGCTGTATCGTTTGGCTTGCGACCTAAGGAATTCTCCCAAGTCATATGTACGACGAAGGTTTGAGGAGCACGCGACCGAGTTCGAGAGGACACTGGAGTTCATGGAGGGTGTTGGATTCGTTTGCCAGCATGACTCAAGACTCGGCGCTGCTGAGAATTGCCGGGTAAAAGGAATAACGCCGGAGCAATTGCTTGATCAGTGTAGACGTCACCCGAGCTTTGGTCCAGCCTTGCGCAGCTATTTCCGACAGTTTAGGGTCGACGCGGATGGGCGGGTGGTTCGGCACCACGGAGGCGGATCCTGCACTGAGTTCTTTGGAATTCGTGATTTATTGATGGACCTTCGTGTTGTATTGTTCGACAACTCACACTGCTGCTATGAACTTGCCCCGGACCAGTACGAACTTTTTATTGAGGCCCACCGTTCGGCTGGGCCGTCTCACCCCTCCCGTCTGACGCGGCGGTTAGAGCAGCGCCGAAGCGTGGGGGCGGACGTTGAGGCAGCCGTCATCGACTATGAGAGAAGCCGAATAGCTCCGGAGAATCCAGCTCGTGTTAGGCACGTCGCAGCGTGGGACAGCGCGGCAGGCTACGATATCGAGAGCATAACTGTGGAGCAGGCTCGGCATTTGCCCCGTTACATCGAGGTAAAGGCGGTATCCGCTGTAACGTACCGGTTTTACTGGTCGCGAACCGAGATTGCAATGGCGAAGTTGTTGAAGAAGCTCTACTACTTGTACCTCGTACCTGTCGCCGGGAATCGGGTGCAGCTAGATCAGCTGCGAATTGTGGAGAATCCGCTTGAAAGAATCCTGACCGACGGCGGTGATTGGGCGGTGGAGCCGGAGGTTCTGTGCTGTCAACTTTCGCCGTGTTGATGGAACGAAAGAATGCCTAAAGATTATTCTCGGCCGAGGAAGGGCCGACTCCCGAAAGGCGGGGAGCCTGCGAAGGCCGCATTCGCATATTACGGAGCAAAGCAACGGCTCGCCCGGCAAATTGCATCAATGCTCCCGCGGCACAACGCTTGGGTTGAAGGCTTTTGTGGATCAGCGGCGCTGACTCTCGCGAAGCCAGCTGCTCCCATTGAGGTCATTAACGATCTTGATGGCGAGATCGTAAATGTGTTTCGGCAGCTTCGGGATCATTCTGACGCGTTGTGCCGTCTCGTCGCGCTGACCCCCTACTCCAGCGAAGAATTTGAGTGCTGCCGAAAAGCCGATCCGAGCGCTCCTCCGTTGGAACGGGCAAGGCGATTTTTGGTGAGAACAATGATGATTGTCAACGGTTCGGTTGATGGTACGAAGAACGGATTTTCGTACTCTCAATCCTACGCGCGGCAGCATCGTGAGGCCAGAGTCAATCGATGGTATAATCTACCCGATCGCCTCAAAGCGGTGGTCGAGAGGCTTCGCGGAGTTCGAATTGAATGTCGTGACGCACGTGAGCTAATGGAGGCGTTCGTCGATCGGCCCGCCACGCTAGTGTATTTAGACCCGCCATATTTTACGAAGCGTCGTCACGGATACGTGATCGATGCAAAAGACGAGGATTTTCACAGGGCGTTGTTGCAGGTTTGCCTAGATTCAAGGTGCATGATTTTGCTCAGTGGCTATGATAATAAGCTCTACCGTTCTCTTCTTACTAAAAAGGCGGGCTGGTCTGCGCACAAAATAGAGACTCACACTCGCGATACGACGGGGAAGGATTACGCGAGGACAGAGGTTCTTTGGACCAATGTGGTGTACACAAGAGCACTTGAGTCGGGCCGCGTTCCAATCCGATTGAGCAAGAAAGAGAGGGCGGATGGGAAGATCAATCCACAAAGAGCCCGGTAACACCGGCCCTACGAACCGCGATCAGCAGCTTCGTGAGCATGTCTTGTATCTGCTGCGGGGAGGCGGGGCGCATCTGGACTTTGAGAAGGCGATTGCGGGATTGCCGGCCGACAAGCGGGGAGCGAAGCCGCCGGGCGTGCCGCACTCGCCGTGGCGGCTCTTGGAGCATATGCGGATCTGTCAGTGGGACATCGTGCAGTACTGCGTCGATCCGCAGCATGTTTCGCCCGAGTTCCCTGGCGGCTACTGGCCGCCCGATGATGCGCCGCCTTCGGAGCAAGCGTGGGCAGTCGGGGTCGAGGGTTTTCGCGCGGACCTGCGGCGGATGGCGGAGCTGGTGGGGAATCCCGAGGTCGATCTTCTGGCGCCGCTCCCGCATGGCGAGAAGGGACATACCGTGCTCCGTGAGGCGCTGCTCGCGGCCGATCACAATGCCTATCATCTGGGGCAAATGGTCGCCGTGCGGCGAGCGCTGGGGGCCTGGCCGGAAGAGTAGTGCGGCGTCGCCCGGCTTCAACCTGCGATCGCCGCGTCCCGGCTTTTGACAGCAGGGCGTGCTAATAGTTCTTACGATCGCGGCCGGGGCGCGGAGTCGGTTCGGGCAGCGTGACCCCGGCGGCGAGCATTACGCGCTCGATGGCGGCGATCGTCTCGGGGGCCGGGCGGAAGTTGCCGGGGCGATGGCCCTGGGCGATCAACAGCGGTGTCCAGCCCCACTTGTTCTTGCGGTTCCAGACCGCGACGTCGGCCCCGCGCTCGGCAAGGAATTCGACCAGCTCGGATCGGCTTTGATAGGCGGCGCCGTGCATGGCGGTCTCGCCGTTGTCATCCGCCGCATTGACGTCGGCGCCGAGATCCAGCAGCAGCCGGACCGCCTCCACGGCCTCTTCTTCGGTCCCCGCCGATTCCTCGCCGTCGCCGAGGGCTCCCACGCCCGCCGCCGCCAACAGCGGCGTGGAGTTATCGGCATTCGGCAGCCGCCAGTCCGCCCCGAGTTCGACCAGGAGCCGCATGAGCGGAACGTCCGAAGCCCGGGCGGCCAGCAGGAAAGGAGTCGAGCCTGTGGTCGTGAAGCGGCCTCGCCCCGACGCTCCCCGCTCGAGCCGCGCGTCGAGGTCGGCGCCGTGAGCCGCAAGCCGGCGGACGATGTCGAGGCTGCTCAGGATTCCCGAGCCGAGCGGCGGCGGATCGCCGTCGCCGCGGATCGGCTTGCGGACCCAAGTCATCGCGTGCAGCGCGGTGTAGCCCGCCGGCCGATCATTGGGAGCGGCGCCGGCGTCGAGCAGGGCCGCGGCCAACTCGAAGTGGCCGTTCTCCACCGCGAGGATCAGGGGCGTGACGCCGCCCTGGGACTGCATGACTTCATTCACGTCGGCGCCGGCCGCCAACAGCCGGAGCACGACGGCGGTGCGGCCCTCGCGGACCGCGAAAAACAGCGGCGTAAACCCGGATGAGAGCGGCTTACGGAAGTCCGCCCCGGCGTCGAGCAGAGCGTCCACCACTTCCTCATGGCCCTCGGCCGCGGCCCACATCAGCGCCGTCTGTCCCTTCCGCTCCTTGGCGTCGACGTCGGCGCCGCGCTCGAGGAGCGCCTGCACCGGGCCGAGCCGGCCGGTTCGGGAGGCGGTCATCAAGGCCGTTTCTCCGCCGGCAAGCGTCGTGTTGGGATCGGCCCCTGCGTCCAAGAGCAACTCGACGAGGAACCGGTCGCCGCTGCTGCACGCCAGCGAGAGCGGAGCGTAACGGTTTTCCGCTTGCACATTCGCGCCGGCGCCGACGAGGATTTTGGCCGTCTTCAGATCATCGTGATAGACCGCCCAGTGAAGGGCCGCCATGCCGTCCGGCTGAGCCGCATTCACGTCGGCGCCTTGCTCGAGAAGCGCCGCGACCACAGCCGAATCTTTCTCTTCCGCGGCGTCCGCCAGCGGCGACTTCGATTCGGCCATGGCCGATTGGGCGACCAAGAGCAGCACGGCCGCTCCCCACGCCGACAGAAACTGCCTGTACATCAGCGACGATCTCCCCACGTCTTGGCTTCTCATCACACCGAAAGCGGCTCGAAGAGCTCGTCCACCTTGCCGTGGCTGTCGGCGAAGGAGTCCAAGCGCACGCCGACCTTGTCGAGCAGCGTCAGGTGCAGATTCGCCCGCGGCGTCGCTTCGTTGTACCGGATGTGCCGGCCGCCGCGCATGTTCCCGGCCGCGCCGCCGGCGACGATGATCGGCAGGTTCGTATGGTCGTGCACGTTCGGGTTTCCCATCCCGCTGCCGTGCGGGTCGAGCGCGTGTGGGGGCGGCG
>JAHWKS010000115.1 GCA_019347795.1 Planctomycetota bacterium
AACGCGGTCCGCTTGAAGAGCGTGCCGCCGAACCGCCGCCGATCGAGATAGCCTTCGCTGGTGCGATTGAAGGGCACGCCGAGCCGGTCCAGAAGATCGATGATCTTCGGCGCCCAGTACGCCATCTCTTTGGCGGGCGGCTGGTGCTGGAGGAAATCGCCCCCGTAGACGGTGTCGTCGAAGTGCCGCCACTCATCGTCGCCGATCTGCCGCGTCTGGTCGTTCACGCTGTTGATGCCCCCCTGCGCGCAGACGCTGTGCGAGCGTCGCACGGGCGTGAGGCTCATCATGTCCACGTCGATACCCAGCTCCGCCAGCTTCATCCCGGCCGCGAGTCCCGCCAGGCCGCCGCCGATAATCATCACCCGCTGCTTGGCCATGTTCTTTTAGTCCTATGAGTCTTTCGATATTTCAGCGAGTGTCATCCGGCGCGCGTTGCGACACTCCGTGGGCCGGCGCCTCGGGGGTTGATTTGCGAATCGCCTCTTCTTCGCTCAAAAGGCCGTCTTCGATCCGCGCCTGCCGCATCCGGGCCTCCTGCTCGCGGGCCTCGGCGATATCGACCGCGACCATGCCGTAGATCGCTCCGACGCTGACCACAGCCAGCAGCACGCCGAACACCGCGCTGCCGATCAGCGCTCTCCGCATCGCCGCAGGGGTCGTCCACAATCCCCAGGTGATGCCCATTGTCCAGATGCCGTTGGCCAGGTGATACACGCTGGCGAGCACGCCGATCGCGTAGATCACGATCTGCAGCGGCGACTGCATCGCCAGCGCCGCCGACGAGGCTGCATTGTACGGATGGAAATTCGCGCCCCCCAGCGGTCCCGAGACATTGCGATGCCACCAGTCGGCGTGAATCCAGCCGTGCATGTGGAACACGTGCCAGGCGATGAAGGCGAAGGCGATCAGCCCCGTGACCCGCTGCATCGTGTAGCGGAAATTGCTGGTGTACGTATAGGCGGCGTTATTGGGGATCATCTCGGCCGTGATGAACAGCCCCACCACGCCGTGGAAAATGATCGGGATGAAGATGAGGACCCACTCGACGATCGGCAGCACCATCCCCAGCGAATGGATCGTGTAGACCTGCTGCTGATACTTGCCGGGGCTGTCCAAAACGGAGGCATTGGTGATGAGGTGCACCACCATGTACGCCCCCACGGGGATCAGCCCGGAGAGGGAGTGGAGGCGGCGAAGGAGAAACTCATTGCGCCCCCAAAATGAGGTGTTTTTCCCGTCCACGGCATTCCTTCTAAGCAGCGGAGCAAGCGGAAGCAGCGCCGGCGGATCAGACTTCCCACAACAGTATAGAGACGGCGCCGGCGGTGACAACCACCCAGACGCGGGCGAAATTCGCTGTAACTCGCCATGCTCCGGCGGGTTACGTTGTCGGGCGCCGTTCTGCCGTAATGACAGCCGCGGCCCTCGTCGCAGTATCGCTGTGATTGCGACCGACGTCGATGATTCGGATAGGAACGTATCGCTCGATTTGTTAAAAGCCCAAGTAACATCCCGTGTTGCGCGTCGCTCGTCAGACGGCGCCCGCGCTAAGGAACGAAATTTGCTTTTCCGGTGGGCCGTCCCTATGATGAGATGGCAAGCCGACAGGCGGCCGGGCCTTCTTCGGTCGGCTTTGCACGAGGCCTGCACCTATGTTCGCACCTCCTCCCACACTGCTCATCACCGACGACGACCGCGACTTCCGCGAGACGCTTCAAAACGTCTTTGAGCCGCGCGGCTATCGGACGGTGCTGGCTTCCGACGGCGAGGAGGCCCTGCAGGTGATGCAGAAGCGGGGCGTGCACCTGGCCCTTCTCGACATGCACATGCCGCGGCTCACGGGGCTGGAGACGATGCGGCGGGTGAAGCAGATGTACCTGCCGCTCCCCTGCATCCTGATCTCGGCCGCCCTGGATGAGAGCCTGATCGAGCAGGCCCGTCAGGCCGACGCGTACTCGGTCCTCTCCAAGCCGGTCACATTCGGCGATCTGACGCACGTGGTGAACCTCGCCTTCCGCGAGGTGTACAACTGGCCGGATCGGTAGGCGCGCTCACGCGGATGCTAAAATTGAAGATGCGTTGCATCTTCCGCGGAGGTCCTCATGCGTCTTTTAATGTTGGCGGCGGCGATTTTGCTGTTTGCGCCGGCGGCGCCGGCTCGCGATATCTTTGTCAATAATGCGGCGGGGGACGACCGTTTCGACGGCAGCCAGTCCCGCTCCATCGGCGGGACCGGACCGTGCCGCACCATCGCCCGGGCATTGCGGGCCGCGGAGAAGGGGGACCGCGTGGTCATCGCCGACACGGGCGTTCCGTACATGGAGTGCGTTGCGCTCAGCGGCGGCAGGCACAGCGGCTTGGCGGATCGGCCGTTCGTGATCGAAGGCGGCGGCGCCATGCTGAGCGGCCTGGCGCCCGTGCCGGAGGCGGCCTGGGAAGGCTTCCGCGGCGACGTCGTGCGCTTCGCCCCGCCGCGGAAGGGCTGGCAGCAATTGTATCGCGACGGGGCGCCGCTCTTGCGGCGCGACGCGCAGGATGAGGCGCCGCTGCCGGATCTTCAGCCTTTGGAATGGTGCCTGTGGCGCGGGGCGATTTACTTCCGCGTCGAGGAAGGCGCCTTGCCCTCGCAGTACGACCTCGCGTATGCCTTTCATCCGGTGGGATTGACGCTCTACGAAGTCCGCAACGTCGTCGTCACCAACCTCGTGATCCAGGGCTATCAGCTCGACGGCGTGAGCGCTCCCGACAACGCCTTCGACGTGACGCTCGTCGGCCTGAACTGCCGCGGCAACGGCCGCAGCGGCATTGCAGTCGGCGGCGCCTCGCGCGTCACGATCGACGCCTGCCTCGTGGGCAACAACGGCGAAGCGCAAGTCCTCACCGAAGGCTACTGCGACGTGCAAATCACCAACAGCGATCTCTTGGACAACACCGCCCCGCCCCTAGTGAAACGCGGCGGCGACGTAACTGTCGAGAATCCCGCTGCTCCGCCCTGAGGCGCGGATGACGCCGTATCCCCCCTGCCTTCAAAAGTGAGCCGCGACGGCACACGGCTCAGCCAAACGATCGTCGCACCCCAAGGGCTGCAAAAACAATGGCGCCAGAAGAGTTCACCCGGTTGGTGAGAAGTCTTGTCGCGCTCGGTCGGGAGACGGAGTGGGTTGAGTTCAAGCACAACAATGCCGAGCCGCAGGCAATTGGTGAAAACGTCGCGGCCGTTTCCAATGGCGCTGCTCTGCACCAAAAGACCATGGGCTATTTGCTCTGGGGTGTCGACGACAAAACGCACAAAATCGTCGGCACGACCTTCAAGCCGCGGCAAACGAAGAAGGGAAATGAAGAACTGGAAAACTGGCTGCTGCGATTGCTGCAACCTCGGATTGATGTGCGAATCAAGGAAGGGCACGTTGACGGCCGCGATGTTGTGCTCTTGGAGGCGCCTCCCGCGCTGACGCAGCCGACGCGGTTTTCGGGACGCGAGTATATTCGTGTCGGATCGTACACGAAGCCTCTCGCCGAGTTTCCAGAGAAGGAGCGGGCATTATGGAGGCTGTTCAACGCGTCGGCCTTTGAGGAAGGCGTCGCCGCGGAGGCGGTCACGTCCGATCAGGTTCTCTCGTGGATAGATTATTCGAAATATTTCCGGCTGATGGACCAGCCCTTGCCGGACAACCGCAAGGCGATTCTCGAGATGCTATGCGCTGAGGAGATCATCACCGCAACGCATGGCGAGCGCTTCGACATCACGAACGTGGGCGCGATCCTGTTCGCGCAGCGGCTGAGTCATTTTCGCCAGTTGGAGCGAAAATCTCTGCGGGTCATCGTCTATCGCGGCGAGGACCGTTATGAAACGATCAAGGAGGAGTTGGTTGACCGCGGTTACGCCCTCGGCTTCGAGGGAGCAATCCGCTATCTCAACGACCAACTCCCGCAGAGTGAGGAAATTGAGCAGGCGCTTCGGCACAAGGTGCGGACTTATCCGGAGATTGCCATTCGCGAGTTGGTGGCCAACGCGTTGATTCACCAAGACTTTTTGATCCGTGGAGCAGGTCCCACCGTCGAAGTATTCGACACGCGCGTTGAGATTACGAATCCCGGCGCCCCGCTCATAGAGCCGCTAAGGTTCATCGACCAACCGCCCCGTTCGAGAAACGAAAAGATCGCGGGACTGATGCGGCGGATGAATATCTGCGAAGAACGCGGAACCGGGTCGACAAAGTTATCATTGCGATTGAACTCCACCAGCTACCACCGCCCGACTTCCGCACGCCGGGGGCTAACACTGTGGCGGTGCTATTCTCCCCGCGGAGGTTCGGCGAAATGGATCGAGGGGAGCGGGTGCCGGCCTGTTATCAACACGCGTGCCTGCAATACGTTTCTGGCCGACGTATGTCCAACGCTTCGCTTCGCAAGCGGCTGGGCATCGAGAAAAAGAAACTATCCTCAAGCCTCGAAGATCATTCGTGAGTCCGTCGAGGCAGGTCTTATCAAGCCGTACGAAGGAGGAAGCGAATCTATTCGTGATCGAAGTTACCTGCCCTTCTGGTCGTAACCGTGCGTAACGGGATGTAACCGTGGCCCCATTGAAGGGGGATGTCATTGCCTAACCCCTTTGCAGGAAACAACTTGTGTGTGTAGCGGCATATCGACATCCGCCGGCTGCCAGACGAGGATTTCGCCTTTGCCGGGGATGGAGAGGTCGCCGGAATAGACGCGGTAGGCGCCCTCGGCAGGGGAGCAGGGGAGCGTGACGCCGTACTGCTTCAGGTGGCGGGCGTAGAGATGCACGAAGGTCGGAATGGCGTCCGAGGCGCGGGCGAAGGTGGGCATCATCCGCAGCGGCTTGAGCGAGATGATCACGCCGCGGTTCATCCAGGCGCCGGTGCGAATCTCGGCGCCGCTCAAGAGAATGATCGTGCCCCCTTTCATCTGCAATCCCGTGAAGTCTCTGGCGGGGCCGCCGAGGATGATCATCCCGCGGCGCATCCGCATGCCGACTTCCAGCCCCGCCGAGCCATCGACGAGGATCATCCCGTTCTTCATCCCTGAAAGTGAGCCGCGATAGGCGGCGCCGATCTGCCCGCCGGCGTTGCCGTGAACATGGATGAAGCCGTTCTTCATTTCGGCCCCGAGCCAGTCGCCGGCGTTGCCGTGCACTTCGATCCGCCCTCCGCGCATGTAGGCGCCCAAGTGCATCCCGGCGGACCCGTGCACAACGATGCTTCCCCGCGACATGGCCCGCCCGATCCAGCGGACCTTGTGCAGCTCGCCGTGGAGGTGCAGCTCGTCGCTGCGCTCCCCCTCGACGTCGAAGAACTCCCCCAGCGGCAACTGGCGTTTGCCGTGATAGACCGTGAGCGAGCGGATCTCGGAGTTCGACAAGTCCGCCAGCCTGTCCGGCGAGATCGTCTCCGCCTCGAGAGGAACCGTGGGCTGCCGCTTGAGATGAAGCGCGATGCTCATGGTGCGTGCGAAATACACTCGCGGATCTCGGCGTGCTCGATCCGCTCCATTTCCACGGGATAGTTCTCAAACGACATCGTGTAGCACTCTTCGAACCGCGGCCGCATGAAGGCGTCGATGTCCGGATCGCGGGCCGGCTTGACCAGGAACTCCCGGCCTTGGGGCGTCTCGAGGATGTCCCCTTCTTCGATCACCACCTCGCCCCCTTTGATCACGTAGCGAGGATGGCCGAACATGCGGGCCGGGTCGTCGTCCTGATTGTAGATCACCACGTCCGCGTCGCAGCCGATCCCCAGGCTCCCCTTGTGCGAGAGGCCCAGCGCCTTGGCCGGCCCGGCCGACATGGAGACGGCGATCTCGTACAGCGTGTACTCGCGGTCCACTTCCGGCAGCGTGATCTTCCCCTTGATCTTGTCCGGCAGCTTCCGCGTGCACTCTTTGCGGAAGTCGGCGGACATCAGCAGCTTGATGATCTCCGGGTACCGCCAGAAGCAGCCGCCGTTGGGATGATCGGTCGAAAGGAACACCTGCCACGGGTTCTGGATCAGCAGCAAAAGCTCCAGCCCGCTGGCCCACTGCACGGCGTTCACCAGGTTGCTGGGGCGATAGGTATAGGGAACGATGCCGCAGCCGGTCTCGTTCTCCACGTCGAGGTTCCCCCACTTGCGTCCCGTCAGCTTGTAGAGGAGGTGCTGCCAAGGGCCGTCGGCGGTAATGGTGACGGTGTCTCCAAAGAGCACCGCGCCGGCGTCGGTGGTGATGTTGGGATGCGTGTTGAAGTAGTCGGCCAGTTGAGCCGTCTCGGAGCACATCGTATCCCAGCCGTCTCCGCCGTAAGCGTGATACTGGGAATGAGCGATGTGCGCCCGCGACCCTTCCAAATGCTTGAGCGTATCGAGCGTGGTGGCGATATTCCCCGGGGCGCCGAGGTTGTTGCAGTGCAGGTGGATCGGGTGGGGCAGCCCGAGGTCGTCGCAAATCCGCGCCAGTTGCGTGACGATGCCGCCCGGTGTGAGCTTCTTGTAGCCTTCGATGGGCGAGGCGAGTTGCTTGGCGTCCTTGCCCCACTTCCACGCGGCCACGCCGCCGGGATTTACGGCCTTCACCCCGTACGACTTCGCCGCCCAGAGGTACCACGCCACGACTTGTTTGGCCCGCTCGTACTCGCCTTGCTCCAACTGGTCGAGCATGATCTCGTTGTTGGCCATCAGCGTGAGCGAGGTCTTATCGACGATCGGGATGTCGGCCAGCTCTTCATGGGTGTGGCGGGCGGAGAGCACGGGAACGGCGGCCTCGTTCACCGTGGTCCAGCCCATCCCCGCATAGAGATAGCCGGTGGCGAAGGTGGTCGGCGCCATCCCGCCCAGGCCGCTGCGGCGCGACTTCGTGCGAATGAAGGCCTGGGTGCGGCGATGGTCCTCGGGCGTCATCGCCCGGGCGAAGTTGATGGCCCCGCCGGCCACGTGCGTGTGAACGTCCACGCCGCCGGGAAAGACGATCATCCCCGTCGCGTCGATGGTGCGGCCGCCGTCCACAGACTCCACGAACCGGCCGTGATCGTCGATCGCCAGGTCCCGGACTTCGCCGTCGATGCCGTTTGCCGGGTCGTAGACCTTTCCGCCGGTGATTCGAAGCATGCTGGAGTTCACGCTTTAGCGTGAATGTTGGAGTTCACGCTTTAGCGTGTCTGGAAACGTTGAATCCTCGATTCGAGAAAACAGAAAACACGCTAAAGCGTGAACTCCAACTACACTTGGGCCGTCAGCATCTGAGGTTGAGATCCCTCCGGCATCCAGAACGGCTTCGCGGCGATCGCCTCGTTGATCCGGCGGACGACCTGCTCATCCGTCGGATAAGGCGATTTCAGCGGCGGCTTGAGCGGCAGGGGGATCTCATCCATGCGGTACGCGGTGCCCGGCGCCGCGATTCCCTGCGGGGCCGTAGTGATATGCACGCGGGACAGCCGACTGGTGTGCGTCACGTGCGGATCCAGCACGATGGTCGGAATCCGCTTGAGGTGCTCGATGGCCGGCTGCGGCATCGTGGCGCCAGGATCGGCCCCGATGATGAAGGCCGCGTCGCAATCCCCCCGCACCAGTACATCCACGGTGGAGAACTCGCCGGGGTTGTACCGCGGATAGCCGCGATTGAACGTGATCCCGAAGGGAAAGCCGGTCTGCCAGCGCATGATCACGTCGGCGCCGGTGACGTTGCCGTGGCCGCGCATCGGCATCGCCACGAACTTGGTGAAGGCGTTCATCTCTGCGGCCAGCGTCAACAGCGCGGCGCTGTTCATGTGCTTGCCGCGCGTCATCGAGAGGCCCATGCCGAAGAACATGCAGCCGAACTTCGCCCCCTTCATGCGGCCGACCAGGTCGTCCAGCACCTCGCGCGAAAGGCCGGTCACTGCGATCTGCTCGTCGGTTACGTGCTGGTCCTTGATCATCGCCCGCAGGATGGTGATCAATTCAAAATCCTTGCCCGGCTTGACCTGGAGGAAGATGTCGGCGGCCTTGGCGCTTTTCGTCTCGCGGATATCGACCAGCACCATCGTGCGGTCTTTGCGGCCGCGCGGCAGAAACTTGCTCTTCTGCATGATGGTGTACTTGGTGAAGTGGCGCGGATGGCACTCGGCCGGATTGCCTCCCCAGTACACGATGAAATCGGCTCGTTGCTTCACTTCGCCGAGCGTGCAGGTGACCTTACCGCCCAACTGGGCGGCTATTTCGGTGGGGCCGTGTCACAACGAGGTGTGGCTGTCCAGCAGCCCTCCCAGTTGGTCGGCCAGGGCGGCGCACTGCTTCTGCGCCTCGCAGGTGGTGTTGCTCATGCCGTACACGAGCGGCATGTCCGCCGCGTGCAATAGCGCCGCCGCCGCTTCGATCGCCTCATCGAGGCTCGCTTCCCGGCCGTCCACCAGCGCGTCGGGATGCTTCTTCTCCGCGGTGTGATTGAGGAACCAGGCCGTGCCCAGCACGCAGGCCCTCTTCGCCTCGTGAATGCGGACCTCGTCGTGGTGGAGCTGGATATCGTCGCAGACGCAGCCGCAGAAGGTGCACGTGGCGTTGTCGATGACCTGCAAACTCATGGCGTTTCCCGGCAGTCTTGATTGTCTTGGCAAGCGGAGTCGTCCGAACCGGACGACGGGACGGTGAACGTTCAGCCCAAGGCCCGACCGCGATTGCTCCCCCGCACGCGGCGCGGCATGAAGCGGCCGGCCTCGACCTCGGTCCAGGCGGCGGCTTCGTGATCGTCGCCATCGGTGAAGAAGTGGGGGCTTTCGGGACTGTTCAGGTCTGGGCGGGGTTCTTTCGACATTTCTGGTTGTTTTGGTTGAAGTCAGCTCGGCGGTCAGAGCGGGGTCACGTCCACTTCCCACCCCTTGGACGTCGGCATTCCCGTGCCGTCCGTGTCACCCCCCATCAGCAGGCAGGTCGGCGGACCGTAGGGAATGAAGATCATCCCTTCCGGCACCTTCCCTGCCTGGCACTTGAAGGGGGCCTCCCCGAACTCGGTGCGCACCAGCGCCGTTTGTCCCTCGGCCAACCCGATCTCCGCCATATCACCGGCGGACATCGTCATCGTGTTGGTCAGCTCCAGGTACTCTTCCGAGTCTTTCCCCACGTTGATGAGGGTTCCCTGCTTGGACGAGCGGGAAGCGTTGAGGATAAACCGTTTCTTCGTCATACGCGGAGCTTGCCCCATCGAATCCAAGAGAGCCGCCTGCATTTTAGCGCCGATAGCGCGGACTTGCAATGCTGGGCGCCTGGGCGCACGACTAACGCAGAATTGCCCAGAAGTAGGCGAGCAACGCCAGCAGTCCCGCGGCAAGCCCCGCGGTGAGCCAGATCACGCGGGGCGGGAGCGGCTCGGCGCCGCCGGCGATGCGAACGCCCTCGCCGAACTCGAAGCCGCAGGCGGCGCAGCGGGCATAGAAGCGGGGGCGAAAAGCCTCTTCGCACACCGGGCACATCAGCAACACGCGGTAGCTGCTTTCGGCGTCATCGTCCGCATCGCGCGTTGTGATCGACTGCAGTCCCAGCTCCTGGTATTCCGCCAGCGGAAAGTCGTCGCTTGCGAAGCCGCAGATGGCGCAGCGGGCCTGACGCCGCTTTCCGCAATCGGGACACCTCGGCCAGTCCGCCCACGCTTCCAATTCTTCGGGCGCGTCGTCATCCGCGTCGAACAAAGTTTCCATGAACTGCATTATCGCCGCGCCCGGCCGCAGGCGGCGATGAGTTTCATCACGCGGCGTTTTAATTCGGCCTCGTTTTCGGCCCGGCCGGCGGCATCCAGAACGTGCTGCGCGGACGTGAGGATCTCCGCGGCCTCGCCGCTTTGCGAGATTTCGCGGCTCCAATGCTGCACGGCCTCCCAATCGTGGGCCAGGGCCGCGTCGAGGACTATGGCGTCGGGGAGGCGAAGACCGTCGT
>JAHWKS010000116.1 GCA_019347795.1 Planctomycetota bacterium
GTCCGCCCACCGGCTCCAGGTCCGCCGTCCAGCGGCCGTCAGGCGTCGGCTCCACATGCGAGCCGCGTTCGATTCGCAAGCGGCCCAGCGCCGCCAGATCAATCTCCTCGCCGTATAGGCAGCGGATCCCGCCGCTGGGTTGAATGAGAAGCTCCATGAGCGCCTCCTACCGCGGCCGGCGCAGGATGTTGCGACGGGGGCGGTCTATGAGGATGCCGTCCAGCACCGACTGGACGCCCGAGAGCTGCGAGGCCACGTCTTGCCGCAGGCCTTCGTTGTCGCGCAGCCGCTGCGGCTCTACGCCGCCCACGATCCGCTGGGCCCGCTCCACCAGCTCGTCCAGCTCGCCGCTGGAGCCCAGGCTCAGGTGCCGGAACCGCTCGAAGAATTCGTTCAGGTTCTCCACGGCGGAATCTCGAAAGACCTTCGGCCTCCCGTCCGCCTCGCCGGTGAGCCGCTCGGTGAGGCGGTCCACGAGCTGGGCTAACTCCTGAAGGAACGCCTGCTCCGCCAATCGCACCGCCTCGTCGAAGCGGGCCTGCATCCGCTGGCACTCCTGGCGGTACAGCTCGGGGGAGAGCTGCTCCAGGTACGGCGGCGGCTCCACGGAGGGATAGTCCCAGCTCATATCGAACAGCCCGCGGAGCGTGGCCGGATAGTCGCTCTCGTTGTAGAGCTCACCCAGCCGGCGACGAGCGGCCGACTTGAGCTCCCCGTAATGGCGGTCCAGCTCCGCCACGGCCTCCTCCAGCTCCGCCTTGAGCGTGGTCATGTGGACGTTGATCGGCCCCAGATCGCTCTGCTTGATGAGCCGGATCCCCGGCTCGGGGAACGGCAGGGACATCGCCCGCCAATACTGCACGGCCCGGCCGCGGACGGCGGTAACGGCCTTGTAGTTTTCGTGGCGGGTGTCGATCAGTTTCTTGCCGGCCGACAGGAACTCGGCTTCGGCCCCGAACGAGCCGGCGGCCTGCGCCTTCTGCTCCGTCGTCAGCGTCTTACGCGTGCCGAACCAGGTGAACGACAGCCGCATGGCGGCCATCGTGGTCCGTAGCCGTTCGGCTGGGGCGGCATTTGTCGACGAGCGGGTTTCAGGCTCGTCCAACAGGGTAGGCATGAATGCACCTCGTGGGATTGGTAGAAGGGATGGGAAGCGGCCTTGAAAACATTTTCAAGGAGAGAACGGTCGCCGCCGTGCTGCCCCAGTAGGTCGCGCGGCGGCCTCGGTACGACCACTCGCCAAGCGGCCGACCGCAGCGGTTAGACCGTTTGCGAAGGGGGACCGGTCAGCAGCGGCAGAAGAGACCTCGCTGCGCGGCTGGGCTTTATCCCTGGAGCACAGATGGGGCCCCCGCTCTATTGCCAGCGTGGTGAGGACTCTCGGGCCGGCGGCATATCAGAGGTAGGCCCCGAACTCGTAGTCGCTCGCCAGAGCAGATCACGCCGCACCGATTTCTGGCGCGTCGGGGACAGACCGAAGCAGTCAAGGAGAAATCGGTTGGGTGGGTGTTCAACGCACCAGCGCACCAGCAACAATTACGACGGAAGAGACTTGCGACAAAGGCTGTGGATCCATTCCGCTCACGACCTGGCGCAACCAATATTTTTGCGCCCTGGCCGAGTCGTAGACTAGTCTTCGACTCCGGCAAGCTGCTTGATCTCCTCGTCACCAAGCACGCGCGAGTAGACGCGCAAGTCATCGATTTGGCCTTGCAAAGTGCCGCGAGGATTATCTGGATCACCGAGGTGCCCGATAACCCATTTGCCGAGAGGCTTCTTGTCAGCGAATTGGCCTTTTGCCACTACATACCCATTTCGGTAAACCGCAGCCCTTTGGTCTAACAGGTCGATCGTTACTGCGTAGTGTTCCCACTCGCCCGTCTTTGGCAGCCTCGGGTCTTGGATTTTGTTGCCGCCGTGATCGTAATAGAAGCCGACGCCCCGGTGGAACTCCCTGCTTATGCAAATCCAATTATGTGAGCCGTCTACCGGCCCGAAGATTCTCGGGTTGATGCTGTCCAGACGCTTGACGCGTAACGAGAACGAAACGGTGTACTTGTCGCAAGTAATCGGACCGGCGGTAAACCCAAGGTGCCGTTCGTCGGAGAATTCCAAGGCTCCGCCGAATTTGCCTTCCACCCAGCGAGGTTGGTCACCGACCCAGCCATCCAAGACGATGTTGTTTCTGCCAACGGCATCGAAGGCGATGTCTCCTTGGGTTTCATCGAACCTCCACTGGTGAATGAGGCCATTCCTGGCGCCGACTCGCGCCGATCGTCCGTCATCGCCGAGGGCCACTTGAACGGTTGCCATCCGCTGTTCGACCTTGGTGCGATCCACGGCTGAGAGCTTCGGATGACACTTTTTGTACCACTCAATCGCATGCGTCTTCAGCGAGGCGCTGCCGAGCGCATCCTCGTTTGCCGCCAGATCCCACCAGGCGTCGCCCACGGCGAGTTGGCTTTTCGGTGTCGTTGGATCGGCCAACTCCAGGCGGGCGGCAGCGGCAAAGCGCTCGTCGCTGCCCGCCGCAAGATGTCGCAAACTTTCCTCGCTCCAATCTTTGTCGTAGATCGCGAGGAAACGCCCAATCGCCCAATGAGCTCGAGGGTTCTCAGGCTTCACCGCGAGGCGCTCACGCGCCGCCTCGGAGAGCTTGTACGCCGCTTGATACGCCTCGAACCTTTCCGCCCGTTCCCTCACCATGCGGAGTACGTCACCGCTCCGCAGATCCCGAACCAAACCATGGGCCAAGGCGATCAGCCTGGCGCCCGAGGCGAAGTCGCGGCGCTGCTCGGCAAAGTCGATAAGCCTCAGCGCGTAGACCAGCGCTTCGGCTCGCACATCATGCGAGCGCGCGGCGTCTACGGCAAGCGAAAGCAGTTCGGTTTGAACCGGGAGCAACCGATCGTCGATCTCGTACCAGCGCTCCAACCCGGCCAGAGTAATGAACATGATCTCAATCTGCGCTGCCTTTGCGGCCGCTCGGCTCGCTTCCAGTAAGCAAACGTACGCGGCTGCCGGATCCTGGCTGCGAGTCTCCAACGCCAACTTCAGCAGCTTGGAAAACAGCGCTTCGCCTCCGTCCTCGAATTCTCCTTCAAAGATCTCTTGGATTTCGGCCGTCTTCAGATCGACGACCGACGCTGGAGGCGCCGGAAGGCGGCCTTCCCGCTTCCAAGGGCTTTCCATGGCGCGCACGTAATACTGATCCTTCTCGCTGAGCTTTGCCAGCGGCACCTTGATGATCGAACCGTTCGGCTTCCGAAGGGTAACCCGGTCGTCCTTGCTGGTGACGTAGGTTGCTTCCACGGCGTAGCGGCCGTCGGCGCTCGTCCAAATACGCCCGATGGGATCGAAGGGCTTTGCTTCCGCCCAGTCAGGCAACCGCGCTTCCGTCCCGGAACCCTCTTCGGCGCCTTCCGACGCCAGCGACTTGAAGTCGGGCATTTCGCCGTGAGCCAGCGGGCCCCGGTCCGGCTCCACGGAAACGATTCGTGACTGGGCTTTCTCAACCTCCGGCAGAACCTCGCTGATGTAGAGGGCGTAGCCGATGTTATCGGCCTCCGTGATCTTGAGCGTGATGATGCCCGCTACCTCGCCAGCGTCGTTCAACAGCGGACCGCCCGAGTTCCCTGGATTAACGGCCGCATCGGTCTGGTAAAAGGAAACCCCGTCGAACCGCACGCGCACTGAAGACACCGAGCCCCTCGTGAACGAAATGGTCGGCTCGCCTTCCTGGATATACGGAAATCCCAGCGTCGCGACGCCGTCGCCCAATTCGAGCGGCTCGCCGGCCAGCCGCAGCGGCGTGAACTTGCCGTACTCCGGCCTGGCGGCGATCTTGAGGATTGCAAAGTCGCGAGCCGGCGGCTCCTCGACGACATGGACCACCTCGGCCGGAAAGTAATCCAGCTTTTCGGGATCCTCTTGGGAAGGAACGCCCACCACGATGACCGAGTTGCGATGCGACCGATTGCCCGATTCGATTACGTGGCGATTCGTGTAGATCAGCCCGGCGTCGTTAACGAGGAACCCCGTTCCGACTCCCGTGCCGACGGTGGGAATATGCGACTTGATGAATACGACGCTGCGACGGGCCTGAGCAACCGAAAGACCTTCGCTCTGGGCAGTCGCATTATCAAGGCCGATGGCCCCAATGCCCAGAATTCCCAAGCACGCCCACCAAATCCGGTATGTGGCGCCCATCTGGACCTCGTTCGCCGCGGAATCTGGATACATCAAATCTGCCACATGCACATGTTCCGACGACCTCGCTTGCGTGTCAAGTTTTGGCATATCGAACAGTATCGAACAGCTCCAAAATCGTTTGGCGCGCCATGCCAAATGTATCCGTACACCAAGTAACATCTTTCGTCGCCAAAGCGGCGCGCTGCCGAGGAACGCCCCAGGGCTCGCTGTTGCACCGATTGCCGATGATGACGATCTGTCGAGACCATCCCGCGGGACCGCGCGTCGGTCACGTCCGACGCACGCTCCGCATTCGGCGACTTTGCGTGGCAAGAGCGTTTCGGCCGCTTAGGCGAGCCCCAGCTCGACCAGCTTCTGCCGGGCCGCTTCGTCGGAGGGATAGAGCTGGCACTGGTCGCACCGCTGGACTTCCGCCCCGGGCGCCAGTCGGCCGTTCTCCATCCGGGCGATGACGCCGGCCACGCCCGAGTAGAAGTAGCCGGGGAGCTCGCAGTCGCACAGTTGGCCCGCGCTGATCCAGCCGGCGCTGGCCGCTTGCTCCAGCAGGCGTCGCGCCTTGCGCCCCAGCTCCCGAAACACGGCTGCCGATTCACGCCGGTCGGAACAGTCCGCCCAGTTCTCCGCTGACGCCGCTACGTCG
Source organism: Planctomycetota bacterium (assembly GCA_019347795.1). Lineage (GTDB taxonomy): Bacteria > Planctomycetota > Planctomycetia > Pirellulales > Pirellulaceae > JAHWKS01. The sequence goes on from JAHWKS010000116.1 coordinate 4,853, forward strand.
CGGCACAGGGTCACGAACTCGCCCCAGTTCGGTGCCGGTGCGGCCGGATCCGTAGGCGACTCGCAAGGCGCGTCGGGACCGAGGTCCAGGTCGGCGGCCGTGACGCCGGTGCGCATCATCCATCGCTCGGGACGGAGGCACGCCATCCAGTCCTGCACCGTGGGGATGCGCAGGAGATCCTCCTTCACGTGCTGTTCGCCGATGAACCGCGTGGGAATCTGTCGCCCGTCGCTGTTTTCCAGAACGGGGCCAAAAATCGTCTCCGCCAGAAAGATGCCCTCGGCGTGGTGGCGCAGAGCGCGGTGGCGAAAGTCAGGCACGAAGGCCTTCGAGGCGTCGAACCAGGCGTGAATCTGAAGGTAATCCTCCGGCTCGCCGCCGTAGCGCCTGGCGCTGGAAATCGCGTGGTGATAAGGGTTCAAAGCTGGTGCTCCTCTGGATCGGGCTCCGATTCTTCTACGCGCCAGTTGTGGTCGCGCAGGAGTTTGCGAGTCGGCACATTCAGCTCCACTTCGCCGAACGAGCCGTTGCTGTCCTGCCATCCCTCCGGCAGCAGGTCGATGGCGGCGTCGCACAGCGCGTGGTTCAGCTCCTCGGGCAGCTGGATCTCTTTGTCGCCTGCGAAGGCAATCGGCGTCTGAAACGCGCCCTCGTCGCCGTAGCCGTCGTAAGGAATGGTGACCTGGGCCACGCCAAGCGATTGGAGCTGCGGAAGAAGCGCCGCAATGGCGCCTTTCGCCCGCTGCTTCTGCTCAGCGATCTGACGTTCGTATCGTTCGTTCCAGTCCGGTTCGGGCATGTTGCGCTCCCAAAATGAAAAATGCCTCCAACGAATACCGTCTTCGTTGAAGGCCAAACGGCGCGCCGCCGGCTTTGGCGAGCGTTCGCAGCCGTTACGTTTTCGCGTCCCGGCGAAGCGATTCGTAGAACTCCGATAGGAAGTTGAGGAGGCCGCACACCGCCTCTGCGTGCTCACGCTTGCGGGCATGGACAATCAGGTCGTGCTCGACCTCGTGCAGCGCGGTGATCTGCCGGTCGAGCAAGTCCAACTCGAGGCGCTCCAGGATCTCAATTGCGTTATGGCCGATGTTCGTCATGGTTCTCGTTCCTTCCTAACAGAGGGCGACACCGGCTTCGTCCCAGATCTCCTGGGTCTGCTCCGCTAACTCCGCAAGCAGCCGCCTGATCTCGTCAGGCGACTGATCTTCGACGCGCCAGGAGAACTCGACCTGGCGTTCCGTCTTTCCGTGATCCGGCCCATAGCGGTCGCTCCCTGGAATCTCCTCGCCGTGCTCGTCCGTCCGCCGCCAATGTTCCCGGACCTTGCGCTTGTCCATGATCCAACGATGCGCCTCCGTGCGGCAGCGAACCTCCTCGATCCGCTGCCAAAGCGCTTCGTCCTCCACGAACCCGATGAACTCGGTCACGACGACGATGCACTCGGAGCCGTCCTGGCGCAGCTCGCCGTAGGCCCGGAACCGGCTGAAACCGACGAGGCCCTGGATCGCGTACATCTTGAACACAAAGGCGTTCTCGTGGGCGTCCAGTTCGCCGTCCCGCTTGGCCGGAAACGCCGCTGCGAGCGCCGCCTCGTAGGCCCGCTTGCGATCCTGGGGCAGGTCCGGGTATCGGATCACCTCCTCGCAGGTGAAGCCGTACGTTTCCTCCAAGACGCGAAGGTCGCGCGAGCTGCAGTCGATTAGTTTTTCCTCCCCCAGCACCTCGCCCTCGGAATTGACGAACAGCGCCGCCTCCGGGGCGTCCGTAGGGCAGCCCCCATCCTCGTTAATCGTCGGCATGGTCTTCTCCAATTGGCGTTCTCCTCGAACCGACAAGGCACCCCGGGGTGATACGGGATGAGCTCGAACGTGGTCGTTTTCGTATGGGCAGTCCAACGGTCACGCTCAAGTGTGTCAACGACTGCGAAGTACTTCTACTCTTCGTCGGCGTCGGGCCTACGACATTACTCCTCGCCACTGGCGGCCTTTGCCGCGATCTTCTCGTTCAGCTCCTGCTTGCCGTATTCGGCCAACGCGAGCTGATCGGCGAGATGGAGCTGAGCCTTGGTAAGCTGTTTGCCGAGCTTCTTGAGGCAGCGCGGCAGGAGCTGAATTGCATGACGAAGGAAGACCGTCATAAATCTCTCCAGGCTATCGTGATAGAGCTGGTAGAACTCGTGGTCGTGGTCGTGATCCTCCGTGTCGGGCTCGCGGTGGCAGAACTCGTGCAGGAGAAGGTCCGCGGCGCGGACCATGCCGTCGACGGTGAGAGGGCAGGTTTGCAGGAACTTCCGATTCACCGCCACGTAGGTCTTGGCGTCCGTCCAGCCGTCCGCAGCCTCGCTGCGGCCCACGAGGATCTTACGGCTGTTGGCGAACTTGCTGGCGTTGCGCCAGTCATGCTTGTCCTCGTCGGTAAGCAGCAGCCTGTGGCGAATTCCGTTCAGTAGCGACATCCATGCCTTCTCGTTGACCGTATACTTCGCCTCCGGCACGATCTCGAACGTGAGATCCATCCCCTTGGCGATGTCCTCGAACGGAACATAGGTCCGGTTGCTGAGCCAGAGCTGACACTTGCCGCCGAACTCGCCGTCGGCCCGGAGCCGGTTTCCCCAACGCACGAACGCGGCGGCGTCGGCAAACCCCATTTCCTTGATCACCTCTTCCGCCAAAACGAACGCCAGGCGGGCTTGATGCACGTGGTCGCCCAGCCGGTCGCCCCTGGGAGCCGTGGTTAGCTTTCCGTTGTAACTGCGGTCGGCTACCTGGGCGAGGTTGTAATGACGGCCCGTGACGGCTGTGAACAGCTTGAGTTTTCTGATCTCCTCGCAGGAGAGCTGTCCCCGCTTGGCGCGGAGCCGGAGGGAAGTCCGCTGCGCGTCGTCCAGCGTCCGTTTGGAGACGGAGCGCTCGCGGCCGCGCTGGTCGATGAAAGGCCGGAGCCGCCGCCATACAGGGCAGTCGCTCTGGATCTCATTGCGGGCGAAGTTGACCTTGATCTCCCGTTTGCTGACGACCTCCCCGCCCACGCCGAAACGGTGCTTGGAATACTCCAGGACGAAGATCCCCTGGTTGTAGATCCGCAGCTGCGGCGACTCGTCCAGCCCGATCCAGGCGTCGTCCGTCTCCTCGGACCACTCGAACTCGCGTGGATCGCGGGAGATCACCTCGTCGTTAAGCACGACCTGGACCGGGGCCCAGCGGCACCAGATCTTCAGCGACCGCACCGTCTCTTCGATCTCCGAGGGGACGAGCGGCTCGTAGAGGTCCACGAGCACGGTGCAGCCGGGGACGGCCGGCTCCAGGGCCTTGACCTCGTAGTCGAGACCGCGATGCTTGCAGTCGCACTGCATCTGCAGGCCGTTGGTGAGCCAGGTGTTCTTCCCGTAAGCGAAGAGCTGGCCGCGGCCCATGCGGAAGCGGCCGAAGGTCTTCTTCTCGCTTTCCTCGTGGGGCTGGCCGAAGACCTCGAACCAGGTCGTGACTTCCTCGTAGCTGCGGAAGCCCCTGCCATCGTCGGAGATTCGCACCTGCTTGGGCCCGACGTGGATCTCGCACTTCTGGGCGTCCGCGTCGACGGCGTTCATCACGCCCTCCAGGATGGCCTTCGCCAGGGTGCCCGCCTGACGGAGGATGACGTCGAACAGGAGCTTGTGGTGCATGCGGAACTGCCGCCGCTGATGGATCGGCGGCCGACGCGCGGAACGGTCCGCGCGCCGCACGGCTTTCTTCGTTAGACTCTTTTTCGGCATCCCGTTTCTCCGTTGCTCGATTGATTCGCGCGTCCATGTCAACGCAATACTCTCTTTGTTCGCTTATGGATGCCAGGTGGCGATTAGCGGCTTGTTCGTTTCTATTCCTCGCAATGCTCTTCGCGGATCTCGCAAAGGGCGTTGCTGTCGATCTCCTCCCAGCTAGGGTCGCGCCAGTCCTCCGCCTCGGCCGCCGACCGGGCCTCCTCCAGAGAGGCAGCCTCGAACTCCATGGCGGCGCGAATGGAGGAGACGCTGTCCTCGATTACGATTCTGAAGCGCAGCATGTCACTCCACTCCTTGTTGAGAGTCCTTAATCGGACAGGCTGCGGACGTCGGTAAGCGTGAAAATGTCGCGCCAGCGGCGGCCGCACCGCATACATCGCGCATCCTGCTCGATGTGGCCATCCTCCACGGGGGTCAGATCCCCATATTCGATGTGATCGGCGTCCCGCCGGCAGTAAGGGCAGCACTGCTGGCCGCCCGTCTCCAGATGCCGCTGTTTCGCGGCGTTCGAGAGTTTGGCCATACGGGTCTCCTGCGGCCAGCGGCCGCGGCTAATGGTCACGGTTTCTCACGGTCCCTCTCCTTCCGCTCGATGGCGTCGAGCAACAGGTTCTGGGCTTCATTTGTCGAGAGTCCCCGGTCCGCGAGCCACCGCTCGACATCCTCCCGCGTGCTGAGCCAGTGGGCGTCGTCGCACTTGGCGGCGAAGTTCTCGCCGGGCACGGGCGTGCCGCCGAGCCTCAGCAAAACCTGCTCGACGGCATAGGTGCGGCCGCGGATCGTTCGTGGACGGGAGAACGCGACATGAATGCCCTGCGATCCGGTGTTCACATCTTCGACGCCGCCGGGATTGTCCGCATCAGGAACGAACTTCCCGTCCTCCAGCCGAGAGCGGTTGCCATCGGAATCGACAATCGTCACTTCCATTTCCTCGACCGGGTAGAGCATCTTCAGGCACTCCAGTACGTCCTCCGTGCAATGCGCTTCAATGTAGTGCTCGCTCACGACGCCCATCGGATCCCGAGGATCTTCGACGAAGGCGTGGAAGGCATCCATTTCGACCTCGTGAAAGTCCAGGTGCGGCGCGCAGCCTGACGAGTCAAGCCGGCAATCCCAATGGCGATCGAAGATCATTTGTTCCGCCTGGCGTTCGTCGTAGGCGAGGACATGATGGCGGTCGATGTGGCGTAGCACCTGGAATTCGTCACGGTAGTAAAGGTCGGCCTCGAATCGTTTCGGGAAGACTGCTTCCC
>JAHWKS010000945.1 GCA_019347795.1 Planctomycetota bacterium
GGAGCTCGTCCCAGAGGAGGTATTGCTTCCATCCCGCCTCGGTCGCGTCGTCGGCCGGCGCCAGGAACCGCTCCATCTGCTCCATCTCCGCCAGCAGTTCCTGCCGGCGCCGCTCAACCTCTCCAGGCTCGATCCCGGCGAACTCCTCTTTCGCCTGTTCGATCGCGGACGGCAACTGTTCCAGTGTCAGCAGCGCGGGCTGCGCGGCGACGGGCGAGACGAGTAGGAGGAACGGAAGGATGGACGTGGGGAGCAAGGGCCGGTTGCCGTGCATAAGCGCGACTCCTGGAGAGGACCAGACCGTGAGGACTCGACCGATGTTGCCAAAGGTCAACTCAACGGTAGGTCACAAATTTCCCCAGCGCTGCTGACTGTGCATTTTGTGCAACAGCCCGCTAGGCCCCCTTGATGCAATCAACCCAATGCCCTTAACCTTTTCATTCTCCCAAAATCGTATTCCCGCCTGACCGCGCTTGGTCGCACAACCTGGAGCATTCGCATGATTCGTTCAGCCTTTTTCCTGGCCACCCTTGGAGTCGCCTTGGCGAATCTATCAACGACGCGCGGCGACGACGCGCAAGCGGTTTCTCAGAATAGTCTTGAGATTTTTGAAAACTACGGGGAGGCGTACGCGGCAGCCCAGCAACGAGGGGAGATGCTGGCAATCTTTTTCTACGACGACAACGATGATGCCTTGCTGAACCACTTTGAGTCGGAAGTGCTTGCCGATTCAGCAGTTCAGGAAAAGCTCGCCCACGCGACGCTCGCCTTGTTGCCGAGGGACACGACGATCGTTGCGAATGGCGAGACGTCGCGGCTGCTCGACCATCCCTCATTCGCGCAAGCGAAAGGACTGCCGGGCGTGGCCATCATCGATCTGGCGCATAAGGAAAGCCGACACTACGGGCACGTGGTAACAATTTATCCACTGAAGGCTGGCCGCCGGCTGACGCCGAAGTACTTTGCGGAGATGCTTGCGCTGCCTCCGGGATCGCTCACGCAGCGGACGCTCATCTTTGCGGTGCGTGTGCATCCCGAGTCCCCGGCCAGCGCCAGGAGCGCCTATAGTCCCGTCCTGGCCGCCGAGAGCGAAAGCCACTCCCGCCATCAGGCGAGTATTGGACTGCAGGGGCATCACAACTGGGACCATCGCTTCCAGCGGATCAACGCCCGCTTTACCGGATTGACCAGTCAGGAGGTGTGCGCGGAGAGCTGGCCGGGACAGGACCTGGTGGATGCGGCGTTCGAGTGCGTCGATAGTTGGCGGCAATCGCCCGGCCATTGGAGCGCCGTCCGCCGCCGGCATAATTTCTTCGGCTTTGACATGAAGCGCGGCCGCAACGGCATCTGGTACGGCACCGGCATCTTCGCCCGCCGCTGAAAGCGAGCCGGATCGAGCGAAGAATCCGGAAAACCGGCAAAATCGATTCAAGGAATGACGCGCCGCGGCCGATTTCCCTTGCGGCCCTAAATCCGTTTTGCTAGAGTCCGGCCCGCTTATCCCGCTGCGGGGGGTTCTCCCCGTTTCCTTCGCCGTCATGCCGCTCATGGATGGTCGTTCACAACAGCGGCTTGTCGTTCTGGCGCTATGGAGCGCTGCGGTCCTGTGCGGCTGCACCCAGGGCCCCTTCGCATCGACGGCCTCCTGGAGTCCCTTCGCCAAGAAGGACGACGTCTACGACCCGCGGCAGTACGGCCCCACGCCGAGGGAGCAGTTGGACGAAGTGAGGCAAATCGCCGCGGGGGCCGATTCGATGTCCGCCGCCGAGCAGGAGCAGACGGCCGAGCAGTTCGCCCGGCGTTTGCAGTCTGAGACAAGCCCCGCCATGAAGCTCGAGTTGCTCCGGGCGCTGGGCCGCTTCAACACGCCGATGGCTGAGACGGCATTGCGCGTATCGCTGGCAGACGCCGATCCCCAGGTGCGGCGCACCGCGGTGGAGGCCTGGTCCACCCGCCGCAGCCCGCAAGCGCTGCAAACGCTGGCGCGCGTTCTGGCCAGCGACACCAGCCTCGATGTACGTTTGGCCGCCGCTGATGGACTTGCCAATTATGAGGATCGGGCGGCCGTGGACGCTTTGGCGGTTGCCCTGGATGATCCCGACCCGGCGCTGCAGTACCGCGCGATCCAATCGTTGACGAGGGTTACCGGCCGCGACTACGGCGTGGACGTGGCGGCCTGGCGTCAGTACGTGCAGGGGCAGGAGCCGACCCCGGCGCCGCAGCCATCGTTCGTGCAAAGCTGGTTCGACTGGTTCTAACGAGACTCCCGGTTAGGCTCGTAAGGCGGGTTTCGCAATCTCCCGTGTCTCCTAAACGCCGCCGCCGCGCAACTCTTGCAGGAGGGCGCCCCGCGAAAACCCATTAACCGCCGTATC
>JAHWKS010000946.1 GCA_019347795.1 Planctomycetota bacterium
TTTTTCCTCCCGTATTCGCGGCCACGTAAGCTACTGACGAACCGACGACTTCTGCTCCACCGGCCGACGCGGCGCCTTATGAAGTCGAGGTTGACGAACAGGCATGCGTCATCGCAGTGTTTGACGGAGAAGCTGACGCGCCAAGTGGTACGGCGGACGCGGCGCCCACTCCTCGGGTGGCGGAATCGGCGCCGACAACCAAAAAGGCGCTTTCGCCCGCTCCACGGATCCCCGAGGCGGGCGGCCCGTCCTCCCGCAGCGGCAACGGTCAACTCGCCGGACCTCCGCCTGCGGCGCCGAAGCCGCGTCCTCAATCATCGGAGCGAGCGCCGCAAGAGCCTGCTGCGCCTACAGACGGCGCGCTTGCCGAAGCGCCGACCGATTCATCCACGACGGTCGTCCGCTCGGCGCCGGTCCATACGGTGATCGTCGGCGGAAGCGAGAAGCCGGCGCCGGGCTTCGACGTGGCGCCGACCGCCGCCGATGCGTTTCGCCAATTGCACGCCAACCGGTGGCCCGAAGTGCAAACGCTTGAACTGCGGTTCAGCGGACCACAGGCCATCGCCCCGCTGGCGCTGGCCCGCTCGCTGACGATCCGCGCCGCCGAGGACTACACGCCGGTGCTCGTCTTCGCCGAGGAGTCTCAGGATTCGCTGCACCCGCGGTACCACATGATCTCGGTGGCCGGGGGCGAGCTCACGCTCGAGGGCGTGCAGGTGCAGTGGCGTCTGCCGTCCAAGCCGGCGTCGTTCCCCTGGGCGCCGGATGAGTGGTCGCTTTTCGAACTCGACGACGAGAGCCGGCTCACGCTGCACCGCTGCGCCTTGACCATTCAGAACGTCGATTTGAACTCGTCGCCGCAGCACAACGGAGCGGCGTTCATCCGGCTGGCTTCGTCGCTCGCCAAACGCACCACGATGGCCGCTCCGGAACCGCCCCGCATCACGCTCAGCCAGTGCGTGCTCCGGGGCGAGGCGGACGTGGTGGCGGCCGATGATGGGCAGCCGTTCCGTCTCTCCTGGAGCGAGGGCCTCTTGGCCACCAGCGAGCACCTGGCGGATGTCGGCGGGGCCGCCGTCGCGCCGGAGGACGCGATCTCGCTCGATTTGGACCACGTCACGATTGATGCCGACCAGGGACTATGCCGTCTCAGCTCCGATCAGCGAGCGCCGCACCAGCCCTATCTGATGGTCGAAGCCGACAGCTGCGTTTTCGCCACCGAGGAGAGCGAGCCGCTGGTGAAGCATGATGCCTACGACGTCATCGAAACGCTGGAAGCAACCGGCGCGTGGGGCGAGCTGCTTTCCTGGTCCGGAACCAACAACCTGCGCCTTCGGGGGGAGGACATCTGGCGCATCGATGACCGCGCCAACATGGGGGGGAAAACCTTCGGTCCCGCCGACGAAGGCGCGTCGGCCATCGGCGCCGGGGCCTTCATCGATTACGCCGTGGATTGGGACAGCCGGACCGCCCTGTCGCTCAACAAGCACGATCGCACCCCCGGCGCCTACCGGCTGGACGTCGCTCGCGCGCCGCTGGGCCCGCTCGACGCGGCGCCGGGATTCTCCCGCTCTTCGCTCCCCAAGCTGTTCCCGGCGCCGCAATCGCCGAATTAGGAGCCGTCCCATCGCTGGCGAACCGCGACGGCCGGACGTTCGTATTGGTTGCCGGGAAAGGGTCGGGGGGCCAAATTGTCTAGGAAAAACGCGGCTCCGTGGTTGACAAGGGGGGCGGCGCAAGTTTTACTAGAGGAGTCGTTTTTCCCGCCTGACCCGCCCGCCTTGCATCCTGCCTCACTATTTCTGGGCGAAGGGTTTAGCTGCGTTGGTTTCCCTTTTCCCCTTTTCGGAGTTCAAGCATGAAGAAACTCGGTCTGTTGCTTTGCGTGGTAATTGCGGCGGGGAGCGCCTCGCCGGCGCTGGCGCTTCCCGCCTTCAAGACGGGCTTCGCCAAAAAGTACAATATGGAGTCTCGGGTCGTAACGTGCGACGTTTGTCACGTGCCTAAGAAGGACAAGAAGGAGTTCCGCAACGAGTACGGGACCATCCTGGCGACGCTGCTGGACGCGGAGCAATTCAAGGGCGATAACAAATTAACCGGCGACGAAGCCGATAAGGTGATCTTTGAGGCGCTGGACAAGGCCGCCAAAGAGAAGTGCAACGACGGCAAGAGCTGGGAAGACCACATCAAGTCCGGCACCATGCCAGGCCTGAAGCAGTAGCCCCGCCACGGCACCCACTGAACCAACAAGGAATTTAAAAGGCCGGTTTGCGGATCGGCCTTTCTCTATGCGCCCTCTCGCGATCTCGGCATTTCGTCTCCCGCCTCATCGTCCTCACGCCGCGCGGCGGCGGCGGAGGAGCTTTCGCAATACC
>JAHWKS010000947.1 GCA_019347795.1 Planctomycetota bacterium
GAAGCGTAGGGGGCGACCGGCACGGCAATGGTGTTCGTCGGCGGCGTCTTGCTACGGCCGATCTCGGCAACCCGGCGAAGGACGGAGGCGTCGAAATAGCGGGCGCCGCACTTTTCGCAGACGCCAATCGGCACGTCTTCCAGAATCACGAAATTTCCCTTGTGCCGCAGCGCCTCCTGGCTGACTCGACGCTCGCGAACCAATCCGCCGCAATGTTCACAGGAAAAGTCGTACATAAAGACTAGTCGCTATTGGACTTCATAAACCGTAATGATCAACAACCGATCGTGCTCCACAAATCGTCCGACGATGGCGACACGTGTGAACTGATCCGTTCCAATTCCAACAACGACGTACCGCGTGCCGCGAGGGTCCTTCGTTAACGTCTGGTCAATCGCTCCGGTGAGGATTGCCGCCTCGACGTCCAAGATATCGAGGTCGTCATCCTCCATCTCATCATACGCGTGTTCCGTAAGGGAGTATCGGCCATCCAAGATCGCATTGCGAAGACGCTCCAATTCGCGACTTGCCATTTCGATTGTCCGTACGACCTCGAATTCACCTTCCAATCTCTTACAGTTTACCTTCCACAGATCAGTCCAAGAACCGCCGCGTGAGGTTGCCGTAGGCGTCGATGCGGCGGTCGCGGAGGAACGGCCAGTGGGTGCGGGCGGTGTCGATCAGGCTCAAGTCGCACTCGGCCATCACGATCTCCTCCTGATCGTGCGCGCCGCGTGCGAGGACGTTGCCGTAGGGGTCGCAAATGAACGAGGCGCCCCAGAATTCGACTTCCCCCTCCCGCCCGACGCGGTTGGGAGCGGCCACGAACACGCCGTTGGCGATGGCATGGCTCCGCATCATCGTCTCCCAGGCCGAATGCTGGCTCGCTCCGTAGATGTCTTTCTCGCCGGGAATCCAGCCGATGGCCGTGGGGTAAAAGAGGATCTCCGCCCCCGTGAGCGCGGTGAGCCGGGCGCCTTCGGGAAACCACTGGTCCCAGCACACGCACACGCCCGCCCGGCCGAAGCGGGTGGGGAAGCTCTGAAAGCCGAGATCGCCCGGCGTGAAGTAGAACTTCTCGTAGTAGAGCGGATCGTCGGGAATGTGCATCTTTCGGTACACTCCCGCCGTGGCGCCGTCGGCGTCAAAGACGATCGCGGTGTTGTGGTAGACCCCCGCCGCGCGTCGCTCAAAGATCGAGCCGATCACCGCCACGGCGTGCTCCCGCGCCGCCGCCGCAAGCCGCTCGCTGGTCGGACCGGGAATCGGCTCGGCCCGCGCGAACTGAGCATGATCTTCTTTCTGGCACGGGTAGGGACCGGCGAACAGCTCCTGCAAGCACACAATGTTCGCCCCGCGCTGGGCGGCTTCTCCGATACGCGAGATCGCCTTTTCCACGTTCGGCGCCGCTTCCTCGACGCACGACATTTGCACCAGGGCGACCGTGGCGGATTTCGGAGCGGCGTTCATGGCCTTTTGATGTTCAACCCGGGGGCGTTTCGCAGATGGTAATCTAATCCCCATGAGTACGAAACCAGCGAAAGGGCTGTTCATCACCGGGACCGACACCGGCGTGGGGAAGACCTATGTCGCGGCGCTGATTGCAAAGTCGCTGGCGGCGGAGGGACTGCGGGTCGGCGTCTACAAGCCGGCCGCCAGCGGGTGCGGGGACCACGATGGTCGGCGAATCTCCGAAGATGCGGAGCAACTGTGGGAAGCGGCGGGCCGGCCGGCGTCGCTGAGTCAGGTGTGCCCCCAAATGTTCCTCGCCCCGCTGGCCCCGCACCTCGCCGCGCGAGCGGAGGGAAAGGAAATTAACGCCGAATTGCTCCGCGCCGGACTCTCCGCCTGGGCCGACCGGTGCGACATCGTATTAGTGGAAGGCGCCGGCGGGCTGATGTCTCCGCTTTCCGACGACGACTACGTCGCCGACCTGGCCTTGGAGTTCGGGTACCCGCTGGTGGTGGTCGCCCCGAACGTGCTGGGGGTGATCAATCAGACGCTGCAGACGCTGATTACGGCCTCCGTCTTTCGCGAGGGCGTTCCGGTCGCAGGCGTGGTGCTGAACCACGTTCGCCCGGCCAAAGGCGACGCGAGCACGGCGACGAACCTGGCTGAGCTGCAGCGCCGCTGCGTCCCTCCGGTGCTTGCGGAAGTGGCCTTCGGCGGCGAATTCTCCACGACTATTCGCTGGTCGGAGATCGCCGCAGCAACCTCGCCTCGATCAGCCCCATCTCAGCCCGGCGTCGAGGCGTGAATCTGGGACGGATAGGCGGACGTTGCGTCGCAGTCCGATTCTTCTCGATTTGACTTCTGTGCGCGCCGATTTTACGCCTTAGAGGTTTTTTACCAGTTGTTCTGGCCAGGGGGGG
>JAHWKS010000948.1 GCA_019347795.1 Planctomycetota bacterium
AACCGGTTCACTGGGGAATTCGTACCTCGCGGGTTCCACCAACAGCGACTCTTATTGAGTGAGCACCCGAAAGCCCAACCGTTGCTCGAAACCTTAGCCGGTCGGCGGTACGACATCTTTGGCGCAGTTGAAGTACACGGACAGGGAGCATACCGCCAATGGCATTTCGTCGCGCACGGGCAGTACCGCAACGGCAACGATTCGGATCTTTTTGTGGCCCATTTTTTAGCGCCTACCAAGAAACACGTGTTCGAGACTCTCGTCGGCGTTTGGCTTGGTCGGCCCACCGGCGTTGTGCCGTCAGGGGATTTTAAGCCAGACGGAGGATATCTCGTGCTAATGAACGAACATACCGCTGCACGTATGGAAAGCGATGACGATCTCGACCAAGAGGTCCGCGAATTTACCAGTAAGTTCGGCGGCGTCGAACTAATACTCCCAAGCGAAAAGTCCGCAGCAACACCCGTCGAGCAAATAGCTCCTCACCCGCGGTAATACTGTACGGCCCCTTGAAGTGGTCGTTCGCCATCGGCGACGACGGCACGCTCCAGGACAAGCGGCTCTTCGCCACGTTCCCCGACCACGGCTTCGACGGCATGCGGTGCGACGTAGACGGCAACCTCTACATCACCCGCTACGGCAAGGGCGTGGTCGTGGTCGTTTCGCCCGAGTGCGAAGTGATCCGCGAGATCGACGTGCTGGGCGCCAAGCCGAGCAACCTCTGCTTCGGCGGCCCCGACGGCCGCACCGTCTACGTCACCGAGGTCGAGCACACCCGCCTGGTCCAATTCCGCACCGACCGCCCGGGCCGCTCCTGGCGCGGCGAGTAGCGTTTGCGCCCGGGGCGGCGGCGGGTAAAATGGCGGCATCCTCACCTTCCCCTCACCGATCCCGCCTTTCCCTTCCCGCCTCCATGTCTGTTGTCACCGAGCGCCGCACTGTCACTGTGGCCCTGATCGGGAATCCGAATACCGGCAAATCGACCTTGTTCAACGCCCTCTCCGGCGTTCGACAGCGGGTGGGAAACTACCCCGGGGTGACGGTCGAGAAAAAGATCGGCCGGATGCACCACGAGGGGCGGGAGTTCGTGCTGGTGGACCTGCCGGGCACGTACAGCCTTTCGCCCCGCAGTCCGGATGAGATGATCGCCGTGGACGTGCTGCTGGGGCGGCGCCGTGATGTGAACGAGCCGGATGCGGTGCTGTGCATCGTGGACGCCAGCAACCTCCAGCGGAACCTGTACCTGGTGAGCCAGGTGCTGGAGCTCGGCCGGCCGGTGGTGCTGGCGCTCAACATGACCGACGTTGCCCGCGAGAAGGGGCAGACAATCGATGTCGCCCGGCTGCGGAAGCAGTTGCCGGTTTCCGTGGTCGAGATTCAAGCCAACCGCCGCCGCGGTCTAACGGAGTTGAAGGAAGCGCTCAACGCCGCGGCGGACGCGGCGCCGCCTTCGATCGAGAGTCCCTTTCCCGACGTCTTCCAACAGGAGTTGGCGGGTCTGCGGGAGTTCCTCGATCATGGCGCCGCACCGTCCCCGCCGCGGTATTTGGTGGAGCGGCTGCTCCTGGACGTGGGCGGGTATCTCGATCAGCACAAGCTGCGCGAGTTTCACGTCGAGGGACTTCCCGAGCGACTGGCGGAAGCCCGCGCCCGCTTGAGCGAGGCGGGATGCCCGGCGCCTGCGGTGGAGGCGATGTCGCGGTATGAGTGGGTCGTCCGCGTGCTGGAGGGCGTGGTCAAGCATGAAGCCGACCGCAAGCCGACGTGGAGCGACCGCCTCGATCGCGTGCTGACGAACAGAATCTTGGGGACGGCGGCGTTCGCCGTGCTGATGGCGGTGATGTTCCAGTGCGTATTCTGGATCGCCGAACCGGCCTCGGCTTTGATCGACGCCCTCAACGGCGTACTGGCGGGGCTGGTGGACGCGGCCATCGCCGAAGGGCCGCTGCACTCGCTGCTGATCAACGGCGTGATCGGCGGGGTGGGGGGCGTGCTGGTCTTTCTGCCGCAGATCTTCCTGCTCTTCTTCTTCATCTCGGTGCTGGAGGACTGCGGCTATATGGCCCGCGCGGCGTACCTGATGGACAGGCTCATGTCGCGGGTCGGGCTGAGCGGCAAATCGTTCATTCCGCTCCTCTCCTCCTTCGCGTGCGCGATTCCCGGGATCATGGCGGCCCGGGTGATCGAGAATCCCCGCGACCGGCTGACGACGATCCTCGTGGCGCCGCTGATGAGCTGCAGCGCTCGCCTGCCGGTATACACGCTGCTGATCGCCGCGTTCATTCCGCCGTATCAATTCTTGGGGGGCCTCTTGGGGCTGCAGGGGCTGACGATGTTCGCCATGTATTCGATCGGCATCATCACGGC
>JAHWKS010000949.1 GCA_019347795.1 Planctomycetota bacterium
CTTGTCCGCCATTGTCGGAGGCGAAAATCACGAGCGTCTTGCGATCCAACTCCGTGTCGCGAAGCGTCTCCAGCACGCGGCCGACGCCATCGTCCAGATGCTCAATGAGAGCCACCACCTTCGCCCGCCGCTCGCTGATTCCGTTCTCGCGCTGGCGCACCCGCTCCAACCACTCCTCGGGCGGTTGGATCGGCGTGTGTGGCGCGTTGTAAGCCAGATAGAGAAAGAACGGCCCAGGCTGCTCGGCCCGCTCGCCCAAATAATCCTGCGCCCATTCGGTGAAGAGGTCGGTGGCGTGCCCCTCGGGATCGATCTCTTCCTCGTTCTGCCGCATGTAGTTGATTCCGTGACGGCGATGGTGGTAATAGTCGTCCATCATGTCGCCGAGGAACCCGTGGAAATAGTCGAAGCCGCGGTCGCGGGGCCGATTCGGCGCCTCCAATCCCAGGTGCCATTTGCCGATAATCGCCGTATGATAGCCCGCTTTGCTCAGGAGCGACGGCAAAAGAACCGCCTCCGGCGCCAGATAACCCCAGCTATTGTCGTCATGCGTGCGAATCACGCCAGGCACGCCGACCAGCTCCGGATACCGCCCCGTGAGCAGCGACGCCCGCGTGGGAGAGCAGACCGGGCAGTTCGCGTAGGCGTTCTCAAACCGCATTCCTGAGGCGATGAGCCGGTCAATGTGGGGAGTTTTCAGGTCGTTGGCGCCGTAACTGCTCAAATCGCCATAGCCCAGGTCGTCCACCAGGATCACGACGATGTTGGGCCGCTCCGCCGCCGCGGAACACACGGACAGAGAAGCGGCAATCGTCAGCACGCCCGTCAGGCGCGCCAGGTAAGACAGACTCGCGAGGATCATCGGACGCCTCAAGGTGGGCGCCGGCGCCGGAAAATCGGCCGGTGCCGGTCGTTGCGGGGTTTCAATTGAAGGCGGAAGGCATTTGGCCGAAATACATCACACACGCGCGGCCGAATTACCATATGTCTACGGATGGTAATCGCCGGCGGGGGCGTTGTCAGCCCTAAGTTGGCGCCTTTCCAGTACTTATAATGATTGACGACAGGAGGTCGAGGAAATAAGATGCGGATTCTTGCTCTGTCCGCTTCCTGTCTAGCGGGACGTTCGTCCCCAGAAACACGATTGCCCCTGTTCGCCTTTTTGCGAACAATGACTGTTCGTCGCACGACGCGGTTGCGCTGATTTTACGACCTGCTCGGCTTCGCATCCATGGCTTTCAGCGCCCCAAACTACGACAGCGACTTGCGGCGCCCGCCGGCGACCGCCGGCGACGGCGCTCCGTCCACGGAGGCGCCGACCGTCGTCACCCGCGACGTGCTGGCGCCCGAGGCATCGGCTGAGTCCATCGAGGCGGTCGAGCGCGCGGCGACCAGTGATGCTCATTCGGTTAACGACAGCCCGGCCGCAGTCGAAATCGAGCCGCCGGCGGCCGCGTCGTCCTCGGTTTCTACGAACGTCCTCTCCTCTCCTCCTTCGGCAGACGCCGAGGCGCACCCGGCGGGGCTGACCGACCAGCAAACGGTCATC
Source organism: Planctomycetota bacterium (assembly GCA_019347795.1). Classification (GTDB taxonomy): domain Bacteria; phylum Planctomycetota; class Planctomycetia; order Pirellulales; family Pirellulaceae; genus JAHWKS01. The sequence goes on from JAHWKS010000949.1 coordinate 1,550, forward strand.
TCCAAGCATCCGCCCATCGCCGACACGCGGCTTGAACAGCCTTACACGCCGCACGAGTTGGGGCAGGCGCTCGTCGGGAAGCGGCTGGCCCATTTCGAGCTGGAGGAGTTTCTCGGCGGCGGCATGGGCGCGGTGTTCCGCGGACGCGACGTGACGCTCGGACGCAGCGTCGCGGTGAAGGTGCTCCCTCGCGGCCAGGATGACGACACGCTGCGGCGGTTCAAGAACGAGGCCCAAAGCGCGGCCCGGCTGAATCACGAGAACATCGCGCGGGTGTTCTACGTCGGCGAAGAGAACGGCTGGAACTTCATCATCTTCGAGTATGTCGAAGGGGTGAATATCCGCACGCTCGTCGAGCGGCAAGGCCCGCTCTCGCTGGAGGCGGCGATCAACCACACCCTGCAGGTGGCCGAGGCCCTGGACCACGCCTATCACCGCGACGTGGTGCATCGCGACATCAAGCCGTCCAACTTGATCGTCTCCAATGACGGTTCGACCAAGTTGGTCGATATGGGCCTGGCCCGGTTGCATCAGGTCGAGGCGTCGCGGAACGATTTAACCGCCAGCGGCGTCACCCTCGGCACGTTCGACTACATCTCGCCGGAGCAGGCCCGCGATCCGCGCACCGCCGACGTGCGCAGCGACATCTACTCGCTCGGCTGCACTCTGTATTACATGCTGACGGGGCGGCCGCCGTTTCCCGAGGGGACGGTCCTGCAGAAGTTGCTCGATCACCAGAGCCGCATCCCGACCGATCCTCGCGTGTTTCGGCCGGACCTGCCCGAGTCGGCGGTGAACGTGCTGAACGGGATGCTGG
>JAHWKS010000950.1 GCA_019347795.1 Planctomycetota bacterium
GCCGCCGCCGCCCAAACCCCCAGTACGCGAGCAAACCAATGACGCCTACTGACCCCCGCCCAAATCGCTACGAGGCACGCCATCGCGAGCCACACCAGCAAGGGCCACATCCGCAGGAGCAACGGCTCGCGGAAGGCAGTGAAAACCTGCATCACGAGAGCCTCCACGACGCCCGACAGCGCTTTCAGAAATCCGGCTGCACGTACAGTCCTTCATCCTCGGGCGCGTAGATGCGATGTGATCCCGCACCGGAGCGTGCGACGTGGACGCACGCTGAATCGTAACGAGCCAGCGCCCTGCTCCGATGCGGTCCACGATCGAACGGGGCAACGTCAACTTTTCGCCGGGCTGCAGATCGAGTTCGATGACCAGCGGTTCCTCGTTCATAGACTCACCTCTCGGTTGAAGGCCCGCTCCGATCATAGCGCAGGGACGGACGCCGAACAACGTCCGCAATTTGATCCACAATTTGATCGCGCCTCAGCCTTTGCGCGGGTGGAAGCCTCGGCGGCGGTGCGTGCTGTAGGACTCCAGCGCGCTTTCGACGACCGGGGCGGCGGTTTCGGCGGGCTCGAACTCATCGACCTCGACCGCCTTGCCCTCCAGGTGCTTGTAATCCAGGAAGAACCGCCGCAGCATGGCGAGCTTGTGGGGCGGCAGCTCGGCCGCCTCGCGGTAGCCGTTGTACTCGGGATCATCCACCGCCACGGCCAGGATCTTGTGGTCCCGCTTGCCGCTGTCGATCATCGTCATCAGCCCGATCGCCCGGGCGTTGACCAGCGTGAGCGGGTCGAGCTTCTCCTGGCAAAGCACCAGCACGTCCAGCGGATCGTCATCCTCGGCCAGCGTCTGCGGGATGAAGCCGTAGTTCGCCGGATAGTGCACCGCCGAATACAAGATGCGGTCCAGCCGCAGCAGCCCGGTTTCCTTGTCCAGCTCGTACTTCACCTTCGAGCCGGTGGGGATTTCCACGATCGCCACAAACTCCTGCGGGAGCCGCTCGCCGGGCGTTACGTCATGCCAGGGATGGGTCATGGACTCTCGTTGCTGTGTTCGATGTTTGCGCCGTGCTCGCAGGACATTATGACGCCTCGCCGGCCGCCGAACCAGAAGGAAGGTCGCCGGGTTGGCGCCGATTGTGCTGCTTATTCAAGCGGGCGCCCATCTCCACGACGCAAGAGTCAGCGTGTCTCTCGAAAAGTATCGGCGAAAGCGACGCTTCAATCGAACTTCCGAGCCGGCAGGGGCGGCGGCGAAGAGCCGCTCCGGACGGCTGTTCGTCATTCAAATGCACCGCGCGCGGCGGTTGCACTACGACTTTCGATTGGAGCTCGACGGCGCCTTGAAGAGCTGGGCCGTGCCCAAGGGGCCGAGTCTCGATCCCCGCGAGAAGCGGCTGGCGGTCCACGTCGAAGACCACCCCATCGAGTACGGCGGCTTCGAAGGCGCGATTCCCGAGGGGGAGTACGGCGCGGGCACGGTCGTCCTCTGGGACCGCGGCGAGTGGTTCACAGTCGAGGATCCCCGAGAAGGCTACCGTAAAGGGAAACTCAAGTTCCGGCTGGAGGGGGAGAAGCTTCAGGGAGGGTGGACCCTGGTGCGGATGCGCACCGGCGGCGAAAAGGCGGACAACTGGCTGCTTATCAAGGAGCGCGACGAACAAGCGCGCTCGCTGGCCGACTACGACGTGCTGGAGGACCGGCCGGGAAGCGTGCTCAGCGGCAAATCGCTCGGTCAGATCAAAGCGGCGCCGGCGCGCACCTGGGGCAAGGCGAAGGCCGAGAAGCCCCAGCCGAAGCGGAAGTCGGCGTGGAAGGTGTCAGTCAAGTGCGCGACGCGATCGTCGCTGCCAAGCGCGTGGAAGCCGCAATTGGCAATGCTGGCCGCGGCGGCGCCGGAGGGTGACAAATGGCTGCACGAGATCAAGCTGGACGGCTACCGCCTCGTCTGCCGGATCGACAAAGGGAAAGCGAAGCTCATCACGCGGAACAATCTCGATTGGACCGCCCGCTTCCCGGAGTTGGCGGCGATGGCGGCGGAGCTGCCCCTTCGCCAGGCGCTCGTTGACGGCGAAGTGGTGGCGCTGTTGCCCGGCGGCGTGAGCAGCTTCCAGGCGCTGCAGGATGCGCTCTCCGCCGGAGAGACCGCCTCGCTGGTCTACTATGCGTTCGATTTGCTCCACCTGGACGGCTACGACGTGTCGAAGGCGGCCGTCGAAGACCGCAAGGGGTTGCTCGCCCAGGTGCTGGCCGAGGCCGAGGCGCCGCGCATCCAGTACCTCGATCACCTGGAAGGGAGCGGTCCCGAGTTCCTCCGACAGTGCTGCCAGATGGGACTGGAGGGGATCATCTCCAAAGAC
>JAHWKS010000117.1 GCA_019347795.1 Planctomycetota bacterium
CTATCCAACAGACCCGCACATTCGCCGGCACGGGCCGATCTATGCCCGGTATGAATCATACCGACCCTGGCTGCGTGACGAATTCTCATTTCGCTGCGTCTATTGCCTAAAACGCGAGCAGTGGGGAATCTTACGAGGAACGTTCGACATTGATCACTTTCTTCCTCAGCAAACTGCGCCAGGCCGCATGACCGATTACGACAATCTGGTATATAGCTGTGCCGGTTGCAACGCTGCAAAGAGAGCCCTCGTGCTTCCCGATCCGAGTCAAGTGCTAGTCTACCCGAACGTTGTAGTGCATTCCGATGGCCGGATTCAGGGAAGATCGTCGGAAGCGAAAGCGATGATCGAACAGTTGGATCTTGATGGGCCAGCATACCGGGAGTATCGCCGCCTCATGATCGACATCGTGGCACTGGCCCGAAGGTTCGACGTTGAGGTATACGAGAAACTACTCGGTTTTCCGGATACGCTTCCGGATCTTTCTGCGAAGCGACCGCAGGCAAATCGAAGGCCGGGAGGCGTGCAGCACAGTTTTCGCGCGCGGCAGAAACGCGGAGAGCTGCCTTCCGTCTACTGACGCCAGCGCGCCCACAGATAGAGCGGCTGCTTTTCCGACGAGGCCGAGGAGGAATCTACATCGACTCCTCGCGGAACGGCTTCTCTTGCTGGTAGAGTTTGAGGCGGGAGGCGAGGCTTTCGTCTTCCGCATTTTCCTGCTTCGCCAGGGCGATGGCTTGCTTTTGCGTTGCGACGGCGCTGGCGAAGTCGCCGGATTCGGCGTAGGCGGCGGCGAGCGTGTCGAGGAAACGCCAGTCGGGCGTCTCGGAAAGTTCGTTCGCCCGGCGGGCGCTGGCGATGGCCGTGCGGCCGTCGCGATGCTTCTCCTCGGGACAGGTGGCCAGCAGCCAGGCGAGGTCGTTGTAGGCACCCGGCGCCTCGGGCGCGGCGCGAATGGCGGCGGCGTAGTCCTCGATCGCCGCGGCGTAGCGGCCGAGGGCCTGGTGCGACAATCCTCGATGGTACGCCGCCGCCGCGAACTCCGGATTCAGCCGCAGCGCTTCGGTGAAGTCGGCGACGGCTTCTTCGTAGCGCCTCGATGCGTGAAAGGCCCGTCCTCGCTCCAGCCTCGCAAGGATGTGATCGGGCCGTACTTCCAGCACCGCCGAAAAATCCTCCAGCGCCTCATCAGGCGATCCGGTTTCGCGCAGCAGCCATCCGCGGGCGTAGCGGGCGTCCAGGTAGTCCGGTTGAATCGCGATCGCCTTCTGGTAATCGGCCTGCGCCTTCGTGGTCGCTCCCTTCTGAAGCCAGACATCGCCGCGATTCTTGTAGGCGCCGGAGTGCTGGGGGTCGAGCTTCAGCACCGCGTGATAATCGGCGAGGGCCTTATCGAAGTCCCCCTGATTCCGCCAGGCGTTGCCGCGGTTCAGGTAGGCGTAGGTATTGGACTTGTCGATTTGGAGGGCCCGGTCAAAATCCGCCACCGCCTTCAGCGGATCGTCGAGCACGGTCAGATAGAGATGGCCGCGGTTGTTAAAGTAGGAGGCGTAGTGCGGGTACAGCTCGATCGCCCGGTCGAAGTCCGCCAGGGCCTTCTCCGGCTGGCCGGCGTCGCGATAGGCCTCGCCGCGGTTGTGGATGATCTCCGCGTGGCCGGGGTTGAGGCGATCGGCCTCGTTGAAGTCGTCGATCGCCTTTTTCGGTTCGCTGAGACCCAGATGAATCAGCCCCCGCGTGTGAAAGAACGCGGGCCGCTCGCCGTCCAGCCGAATGGCCTCATCCAAGTTGCGGAGGGCGGCCTGCAGATCGCCCTGTTGAAACGCCGCCAGGCCGCGGGTATAGGCGGGGATGCCGGGAGAAGCGTTATCAACCGTCTGCCGAGCCGGCGGCCGGCGGGGCGGCTGCCCCTCGGCGTTAGGAATCGGTGCGATCCCAATCATGCACGCTGCCAACAACGCGAACCTGGTGCTCATCGATGTCTGTTTCTTTCGTAGAGGCGCACTGGCGACACGGGTACTATGGTAATCACGAGGCATCGATGCCGGCGCCCGTGATGCGTCAAAAACAGCAGGAGTTCCGTTGATGCGGTTCGGCGGAGTCGTATTGTGCGGAGGAAAAAGCTCGCGCATGGGCTACCCCAAGGCGTGGCTCCCCTTCGGCGAGGAGTTTATGCTCCAGCGCGTGGCGCGGATCCTGCGCGGCGTCGTCTCGCCGGTGACGGCCGTCGCGGCGCCGGGCCAGGACGCGCCGCCGCTGCCGAGCGATGTATCCGTGGTGTACGACCGCCGCGAGTCGCGCGGTCCGCTGGAAGGGCTGCTGGCGGGGCTAACGGCGGTTTCAGGCCGGTGCGACGCCGTTTACGCAAGCAGTTGTGATGCGCCGCGGCTGGTACCGGCTTTTGTGCAGCGAATGACCGTTCTGCTGCGCAAGCACCAAATTGTCGTCCCCTGCGAGGGAGAATTCTGCCATCCGCTGGCGGCGGTTTACCGTCTGGACGTGATCCCGCACATCGAGTCGCTCCTCGCCGCCGATCGGTTGCGTCCCGCGTTTCTCTTCGAGCTGGCAGATACGCGCCGCGTGCCGGTGGATGAGCTGCGAACGGTCGATCCTGAGCTACGAACGCTGGCGAACCTGAATCACCCGCGCGATTACGCGGCCGCGCTCGCGGCGGAAGGGCTGCAGCCGCCGGCAGACCTGATGCAGCGACTGGCGCGATAACCCGTCGGCGGCGAACGGCGACCGCCGCCATTCCTGCGTTCTTGCGTCGCTTCCGTGTCCGGCATAAGCTGGATTTAGAGGGAACGCTCCCGCCCGCCTTCGCGACTTGCCTGATCGTCTCTTCGTGGCCACTCGGCGAAAACATAAACGGACCCGATCCGCGCGGCCGGCGCCCGCCGCGCGACCCGCCCCCGCCCGGCGCCGACTCGCAACGTGGATTGTGGCGACCGGCGGTGTTTCTGTCGCATTGACTGATTCCGCAGGCGCCAAGCCGCAAGAGCGGATTGGCGCCTGTTCTGTTGAAGGCGGACGATCCCCGTGACCGAGCACGAACGAATCGCCGGATGGCTGCGCCAGGCGGGGCGGGCGGTCGCCTTTACCGGGGCGGGGATGAGCACCGAGAGCGGGATTCCCGACTTTCGCTCCCCCGGCGGAATTTGGGCGACGTCGCAAGCCGGTTTACTTCGATGAGTTTCTGACCAGCGCCGTCCGGGACACCAGATCCTCGCAGGGGTCAGGGGTCAGGGGTCAGGGGTCACCGCAATTAAACTGACTCCTGATTCCTGACTCCTGACCCCTGGCTCACTTCCTAGTAACTAAACAGGCCCATGTAGGCGCTGCGGTCGCCGGGGGTGGACCAGCGGCTTCCCAGCCCCTTGCCGCTGAAGCGGCCTTCGATCGTCACGCCGGGAACGAAGCTCTCCAGCTTCGCCAGCGGCGGATAGTAGGCCGACTCGTTCGAGCAGATGCAGTCCCCCGGACGCGCCTTGCGGGTCACCAGCGTCACGTCTTTGCCGGCTGAAAGGTTGCCGGTCAGATCGCTCAGCTCCAGCGACATGGCGATCGGCGCCGTGTCGATGCGGACGACGTTCTCGCCCGCCTTGCCCGACTGCCGCTGGGCGAAATCGACGAGCGCCTCGCGCTGCTTCGCGTCGGCCCGCTCATCGACCAGCACGATCGCCTTCACTTCCTTCGAGTCCTCGGCCCGCTGAAAGCCGAGCGTCTCGGAGGAGCGGAGCACCAGCACCACGTTCAGCCCGGCCAGGTCCACGCCGTCGTGCGCTCCTTCCTCGATGCCCCAGGCCATGATGGCGTCCTTCCCCGCCAGCCCGGTCTCGGCGTTGGCGAAGCAGGGCCCGGTATAGACCTGGCAGGTGCGGGTTTCCAGGTAAACGCCGTTGATCGCCGCCGAAGCGGCCACCGGCGCCAGAAGCAAAGCGGCCAGAGCGACGGCCAAGGCGAAAATGCGGTGATTCATAACGCACTCCTGAGAGAATAGGGAGGAAAGTTCAGGCGGGAAGCGCCGATCGGCGCCACTCTCAATTTAAACCATTCGCTCCCGCCGCGTCCAGGGCCGCAAAGGCCGCAAAGTAGCAGGCACACTCCGTGTGCCGTTTACCCTCGCGAACGGAGTTCGCGGACGGCACACGCAGTGTGCCTGCTACTTTGACGACTCTCCAGAAGAAAGCTTGACCGGCCGCGACGATGTTGCGATGATTCGCCGCCGCGATCGGCGGAATTCCTTCAAGATTGGCAGGCGCCAAATGTACCGGGGGATCTGGATTGCGTTGAGCCTGGTGGCGGCGGCGGCGGGATGCCGCTCGCCGCACTACGCCGATAAGGGGACGGCCCTGGGCGGCCTGACCGGCGCGGGGGTGGGAGCGGCAATCGGCAAGGCCTCCGGAAACACCGCCGCCGGAGCGCTGATCGGCACGGCCGTCGGCGCCGTGGCTGGGAACGCCATCGGCACGGCCGTGGACGAGGACATCGACCGCGCCCGGGTCGAGGCGCAGATCGGCCGGCAGCTTGCCGCCTCGGCCACCCTCAGCGACGTCACCGCCATGACGCAGGCTGGCGTGAGCGACGACGTGATCCTCGCCCACATCAACGCCAACGGCGTCTCGCAGCGGCCCAGCCCCGAAGAGGTGATCGTGATGAAAAACCAGGGGGTGAGCGATCCGGTGATCATGGCGATGCTTCAAGGCCGGCCGGCGGTTGTCGCCGTCGCCCCGCCGCCGCGCGGCCCGGTGATCGTCGAGGAGCACTATTACGGTCCGGGCTATTCTCCGTACTGGCGATATCATCATCACCATCACCACCATCCCCGCTCGCGCGTGAGCTGGGGCGTCTCGTTCGGGAACTAAGGGGGCCGATCTCGGCTCGCCGATGTCGCGAGGGCGTGTTAGGTTAGCGGAAGCTGGGGCGAATCTTCTGCGATGCGCGTTCGCCCCTTCGCGCCGCTTATGGTCGCTCGAGGAATAACGGTCGTTCGAGCTTACCCCGCCCCACCGGGCCGCTACCGCGTCCGACCTCCCCCACAGGGGAAGGTTTTAGCTTCTCGAATTGTCCTTACCCGACGGAGCCGATGGCCACCGACGATTCGTTCTCTTCTCCCCCCGCGGCGGAGGACCCGCCGCAGAAAACTGCCGCTCCGCGATACCGCCGGCTGACGCCGCCGCTGGCCGTTTGGATCGTGGTGCTGGCGTGCATCGGGGCCATCGCTTACCTGCAGCGGCCGGGGGTGATGGACCATCAGATCGCGAATCTGGTGTCGTATCTTCTTGCGTTCATCGCCGTGATGACGGCGGCCGTGTGGTTTTCGTTGTTCAGCGGTCACGCGTTTCTCGTGCGGATGCTGCTGTTGATCGCGCTCCTGACGACGCCGGTGGTGTTCCTCATCATCTTCCGTGTTGAGCGGGTGAGTGCGGAGTTGGTCCCGCAATTTGTGTATCGCTTCGCCCCGCCGCGAGACGCGCTGCTCGAGCAGCCGGATTCGGTGGAAAGCGCGGAAGAAGTGGACCTGTCGCCCACGCCGATGGATTTTCCCCGCTTTCTGGGTCCGCACGGCAATCTCAGCGTCAGCGGCATCGAGCTGGCCCGCGACTGGGAGGCGAACCCGCCGCGGGAGGTTTGGCGGAGGCCGATCGGCGCCGGCTGGTCCGGTTTCTCCGCGGTGAACGGCTTCGCGGTGACGATGGAGCAGCGCGGCGAGAGGGAGCTGGTCACCTGCTACGAGGTTCCCACCGGCAAGCTCCGCTGGTCGCATGGCGTGGAGGCGCGGCACGAGACGGTGCTCGGATTCGTCGGGCCGCGCAGCACGCCGACGATCCACGACGGTCGCGTCTACGCGCTCGGCGCCACCGGCGTGCTTCGCTGCCTGGACGGCGCCACCGGCGAGCCGCTGTGGATGAAGAACTTGCCGGCGGAGTTCGGCGTCACCGTGGAGGAGGATGTCGCGAACGTCGCGTGGGGCCGGGCGGGTTCGCCGCTGATTGTGGATGATCTGGTCATCGTCCCGGCTGGCGGACCGGCGGGGAGCGCGGTGTCGCTGGTGGCCTACGATCGTCTTACCGGCGAGGAGATCTGGCGCGGCGGAAAGCGGCAGATCAGCTACGCCAGTCCCGCGCTCGCGACATTGGACGGCGTGCGGCAAATCGTCATCGTCAACGAAGACACCGTCAGCGGGCATGACGTCAAAACCGGCGCCACGCTCTGGAGCCATCCTTGGGAGGGAAATAGCACCGCCAACGCCACAGCCTCGCAGGCGGTGGTGATGGACGGCGACCGCGTGTTCCTTTCCAAGGGCTACGGCGGCGGTTCGCTGATGTTGGGGGTCTCGAAAAACGGCGGGTGGGCGACGGAAGAGCTCTGGCGAGAGCCGAGCCTGCTCAAGACGAAGCTCACCAACGTGGCGGTGAAGGACGGCTACGCCTACGGCCTCTCCGATGGCATCCTGGAATGCGTCGCGCTGGACGAGGGAGAGCGAATGTGGAAAAAAGGCCGCTACGGCCACGGCCAGATCCTGCTGGTCGGCGACGTCCTGCTGGTGCAAGGCGAGTCGGGCGAACTCGCCCTCGTGGCCGCGTCGCCGGAGCGATACCAGGAGCTCGGCCGCATTCAGGCCCTCAACGCCCAGACCTGGAACAACCTCTGTCTGTACGACAATTACCTCCTCACCCGCAACAGCGAAGAAGCCGCCTGCTATAAACTGTCGCTGCTGAAGTAACGCATCGAGCGGGCTGGGCGGGAAGCAAGTCGCTCTATCTTTGGCGGACGGATACGGCGGAAGCGCTCGGCGAGCCAATTTCGCATGGGGCGCCCATCGTGGGCATCTACTTTTCGCCTGACGACGACCTCACGGCGACCGCCGCCGCCGATGAGCGGGCCCGCGTCTTCCGCCACGGAGAAGCGGGTCTGCAAGGTCCGCTGTATTCTCCGCTCCCGCATCGCAAGTGCACTTTTTCCGAGGCCCGCGACTTTCCGCGATTGGCGTTCGCCAAAGGAGGGACGGCGCTCCTCACCAAAAGCGAGAACGGCGAAGTCACGGCCTGGAGCGCCGCCGCCGGCGAGCGGCTTCAGACGGTGTATCGCGCGACCAATCGCGAAGTGCTCGACATTGTTGAGAATCGCGGGACCGGGGGCGCGGCAATTTGCCTGTTTCGGGGCGCACAGATTCTCGGCGACGATCTGCGCATCACGCCGCAACGCTTTATCGCGTTCGGCAATCGCGCGCCCACCGGCGCTTTCGACGCGGGAGGCGCCTTCTTCGCCGCCGCCGGCATCGAGGGGGTCGCCCGCGTGGTGAACACCATCGATGCCTCTCCGCTGGGTCCGGATATTGTGCATCCGGGAGAAGCCACGCACGTCGCATTCTCCCCCGCAGGAACCGCTTTGGCGACAGCCAATTACGACGGCCTGGTCCGGGTCTGGCGCCTGGGCGGTTTTCCCGACCATCGTCTCGTGGAGCTACAGGTTGACGATTATCTCGACGTCTCCCGCGACGGCCGCTACTGTCTGCCCGGAGGCGCGAATCTCAATCGACAGGCCGCGGCCACGCGCGTCGTGGACTGCGAGCAGCGCGAGCCCGTAGGACATGAGATGTCTACGGGAGGCTTCATCAACCGCGCGCTTTTCTCTCCCGATGCTCGGCTGGCGGTGCTGCTGACGGCCTCACACGCCGACCCGCGACGATCCTTCTGGCGCGACGCGCTCATGCACCGGCATCCCGGCGTCGTTGCCGCTTGGGAGTGGCGCTCGGGCGGTGAGTCGTTTCCGCCCGTCAAAACCGACTCGGAGCCGATCGACGGCGCCTTCTCCGAAGACGGCGCCACACTTTTCGTGTTGTGCGCCGCCGGCGAGATCCTGGCGATCGAATCCGCCACGGGAAACGTGGTGCAGCGGCTGCGCCAGCCCGGTTACTTGCACCCGGGCCTCAATTACGACCGCTTCATCGCCCAGCCGCCGGGCCGGCCCGACCTTCTGGCCACGGCGGGCTTTGCCAGCGACGTTTCCCTCTGGCGATGGGAGTCGGGCGAGCTGGATAAGTTGATTTCGCACCCGGAACTGAGCGGGTTCGCCTTTTCCGCCGACGGTGCGGCCATGACGACGTTCGGCCGCGACGGCGCCGCGCGGGCGTGGAAGTTTCCCGAGGGCGCGGAAATGACGCCGCCGCTGTCCCATCCGAACTGGGTGTTTCGGGCCCGCTTCTCGTCCGACGGCCGGTATTTGGCGACGGCCTGCCGCGACTACGCCGCCCGCGTCTGGGATCTGCAGACCGGCGAGCTTGCCGGTCCGGCGATGCTGCACGAAGATGAGGTGTTCGACGTCGCTTTCCATCCGCTTCAGGAGTACCTCGTCACCGCGGGCCGCGCGGGAACGGTCGCGGCGTGGCATTGGAGCACGGGACAGCCCGCCGGCCCCGTCCATCGCTCCACGACGTCCCTGCACGCAATCGCATTGGCCGACGGCGGCCGGAAGCTCATCACGTCCGTCCCCAAACAGGGTCTGCTCGTCATCGATGCGGAACACCTTTTCGCGGCGTCCCAAGCGACTCCCGTCGCCGGACGGCTGCGCGCCGAGGGCGAGACGATTTCGGGGCGGAGGGTGATTGACGGCGGTCTTACCAACCTCACGATGGACGAGTGGCGCCGCTCCTGGGCGGAGTCGAGTCAGCAAGAGCTTGCGGCGGAGGACCATACCCAAGAGGATCGGATCGCCTGGCGCCGCAGCCAGTTTTCCCGCGCTATGTCCGCGCGGAATTGGGCCTTCGCCATCGCCCACGCCCGCGCCCTGATCGAAATGGGCGAAACCGACGCGGAGAATTTCTTTCAGCTCGGAAGGGCGCTGTTCAACTCCCGCGAGCCTGCAAGCGCTGTGGAGAACTTTTCGACCTGCCTCACCGCGGACCCCGCGCACACCGAAGCCAGGCACCTGCGGGCTCATGCTTTCATGGCGCTTAAGCGGTGGGCCGACGCCGTCGCCGACTGGTCAACGCTTCTGGAAACCGACGCGGGCAACAGCCATTATCTCCTCAACCGGGGACAATCTCTGCAGAGCAACGGAGAGGCGAAGCGGGCGCTGGGGGACTTCCTTGTGTTGCTCGATCAATCGCCGCCGCAGGTTGCCGCCGATTTGAAGACCTGGATCTATCGGCTTCACGAGTTGATTCTCTCGCTCAACACGATGGGCGATCACGAGACCGCCAGGGGCGGTCTGGCGAAATCGCTGGATCTCGCCGGAAAGTGGCTCCAAGCGGATCCCTCGCCCGACGCTTTCTACGACTCCGCCTGCCTGTACAGCCTGACGGCCGGCAATCTTGCCGCGCTGGAAGCGCCGCAAGAGGAGGTGGCCCGGCATCAGCAGGCGGCGCTGGAGCATTTGCAGAAGGCGATCGACGCCGGCTTCGATAATCCAGAGCTGTTGCAGAGCGATTCGGACCTCGACGCGGTCCGCCCGTTGCCGGAGCTCCAATCGCTGGCGACTCGGCTCGCCGCGGATTAAACGCGGGGAAATTGCAAATTGAAAAATGCAAATTCCAAAGTGCAAATTGAAAGAGCGGTCAAAGCTGCTCTCCCAATTTGCATTTTGCAATTTTCAATTTGCATTTTGAAATTCCTCCTCCGCCGCCCGCACTACGGCTCTTCCATCACAAATTGGCCCGCCAGGCGGCCGCTGGTCAGGGCCCAGGCGATGTGGAGGCCGTGCCCCCAGAGGATCATGCCGCCCAGGCC
>JAHWKS010000118.1 GCA_019347795.1 Planctomycetota bacterium
GCCAGAATACAGGACTTCCGTGTAATTGACACCTAAACCGCGCAACTTCAAAACTGACGCGTCGGGCTACGACAATCTGGAAGCCCGAAGCGTAAGCAAGGGGACGCTACGCGCCCTCGGCTTTTGCACCGCCCGTTGTTTGCCCATGATCCGCTCCGTAAAACCATCTCTGCAATCGATCCGCGAGAAAGTGGAAGCCGGCGAGCGGCTCTCGCTCGACGACGGCTTGTTTCTCTACGAGCCGACCACGCCGCTGCACGAGATCGGCGCCCTGGCGAACCTGGTGCGGGAGCGGCTCGGCGGCAATTTTGCGTACTACAACATCAATACGCACCTCAACCCCACCAACGTGTGCGTCTACCGCTGCGTCTTCTGCGCCTTCCGCTCCGACCTCCGCGACCCCAAGGGGTACGCAATGAGCGACGAGCAAATCCTCGCGCGGGGGCAGGAGGCGGTCGAGAACGGCTGCACCGAGATGCACATCGTCGGAGGCCTGCACCACCAGCGGAAGTACGACTGGTACGTCCACGTCGTCCGCATCCTGCACGAGGCGTATCCGCAGCTTCACCTGAAGGCCTGGACGGCGGTGGAGATCAATTGGTTTGAGTTTCTTACGAAGAAGCCGGTGCGGGCGATCCTGGAGGACATGCTCGAAGCGGGACTGGGGAGCATGCCCGGCGGCGGGGCCGAGATCTTTCACCCCGAAGTCCGCGGCGAAATCTGCGAGCACAAGGCCGATGCGGGAAAGTGGATCGAAGTCCACCGCACCGCCCACCAGCTCGGCCTGAAGACCAACGCCACCATGCTCTACGGCCACATCGAGAACGCCTTCCACCGCATCGACCACCTGATCCGCCTGCGGGAGCTGCAGGACGAAACCGGCGGCTTCCAGACCTTCATCCCGCTCGCGTTTCACCCGGAGAACACGGGCCTTTCGCACATCAAGAAGCCGTCGGCGCTGACGGACCTGCGGACCATGGCGATCAGCCGGCTGATGCTCGATAACTTCCCGCACATCAAGGCGTACTGGATCATGCTCGGGATCGGAACCGCCCAGACCGCCCTCTCCTACGGGGCCGACGATCTGGACGGCACCGTGAGACACGAGCTGATCTACCACGACGCCGGCGCCACCACGCCGGAGATTCTCTCCGTGGAAGACATCCGCCGCCTGATCCTCGAAGCCGGCCGCGAGCCGGTCGAACGCGACACCCTCTACCGCCGCATCGTACGAGACCAGCAAGATCGCGCGAAATGGAGCGTGGGGGACGCGATTCCGGCGGCGGTGTAACGCAGCCGGGAATCTGGAGCTGACGCAAGAGCTGCCGTCGGCCGCCGAACGTCAACTCTCGCCGCCCGCTTTTTCACGCGTCGCGGCGCGCTCCGCCGGGTCGGCAGCATACCCGCGCTGAGTGGTCTCACAGGAGGATGGATCCTTGTGGTATGTCGTTTGCAGTTGGTTCGCCGTTTTGCATGCGGCGGAACGTAAGGAAACGCGTCATGGATTCACTGGCGAAAAAGATCCTTGTTGCCGGCGGCATTGGAGCGGCGGCATTCTGGGCGGGGCGGGAGATGCTCCGCCGCGCGCGGTGGTTTGAATTCGCCGGCAAATCGGTGATCGTCACCGGCGGCTCCCGCGGGCTGGGGCTGGTGCTGGCGCGGGAACTGCTCGACGCCGGCGCCCGTGTGGCCATTTGCGCCCGCGACGAGAACGCATTGCGGGTCGCCGAGCAGGAGCTGCTCAAGCGGGGCGAAGTGATCGCCATCCCCTGCGACGTGCGGGACCGCGATCAGGCGCAGAAGATGGTCGCGGTGACGATCGAGCGGTTTGGAGCCGTGGACGTGCTCTTCAACGTGGCGGGGATCATCGAGGTCGGGCCGCTCGACGCGATGACGCTGGAGGATTTCGAGGACTCCATGAGGACGCATTTCTGGGGGCCGCTCTACATGGTGCAGGCGGTGCTGCCCGAGATGCGGCGCCGCGGCTGGGGACGCATCGTCAACGTCTCCTCGATCGGCGGCAAGCGGGCGGTGCCGCACCTGGTCCCCTACACCGCCAGCAAGTTCGCCCTCGTGGGTTTGTCGCACGGGCTGCGGGCCGAGCTGGCCCGGGAGAACATCCTCGTCACCACCATCTGTCCCACGCTGCTGCGCACCGGCAGCCCGTGGAACGCGAAGTTCAAGGGGCAGCATGAGAAGGAGTACGCCTGGTTCACGCTCGGCGCCTCCGCGCCGTGGCTGTCGATGAGCGCCGAGAAGGCGGCCCGGCAGATGATGCTCGCCTGCCAGCGCGGCGAGAGCGAGATGATCCTCTCGAACCTCACCAATCCGCTGCTCCACCTGCTGCAGCTCACGCCGGGCCTGGCGCGGGAGATAATGGCGATCGTCAACCGCTTCCTTCCCGAGATGGGCGGCATCGGCGCCCAAGCCGCCCCCGGCTACGCCAGCCGATCCGCCTGGGCCCCCTCCTGGCTCACCCACCTCACCGACCTCGCCGCCGCACGAAACAACGAAATCCGCCCGCGATGAGATATCGTGCCGCACACGCCCAACGCTGGAATTCGACGGGGCGCCGCGTAACAATGGACGCCGGTCAGCCGCGCTCCTGTTACTGATGAGGTTGCCATGCGTCGCGTCGCTTTTGTCATTGCGTCGGTCGTAATCTGTCTCTTGGCCTCCGGCGCTCGCGCCGACGATTCTGCCGAATGGAAGGTCGGGCTGGCGAAGGTGACGATCACGCCGGCGGAGCGGATGCAGCTCTCCGGCTATGCCGGGCGGGTCGAGCCGTTTCAGAGCGTCGAGCATGATTTGTTCGCCAAGATCCTCGTGCTGGAGGACTCCCAGGGAAATCGTGCGGCTCTGGTGACGGCCGACCTGATCGCCTTTTATGGAGCGTTGTCGGACGCCATTTGCCGGGGCATCCGCGAGAAGGCGGGGCTGGAGCGTCATCAGATTCTGCTCAACGCCTCGCACACCCACGCGGGACCGGCCGTGACGCCGGAGCGCGGCGTCGATGACGTGAACGAGGCGAAGATCGAACGTTACTTCGCCGAGCTGACGGAGAAGATCGCCGGCGCCGCGGCTGAGGCGGCGGCCGGCATGCGCCCCGCCCGGCTCTCCTACGGCCGGGGCGTGGCGAAGTTCGTCATGAACCGCCGCGAGTTCACGCCGCAAGGAGTAAAGCTCGGCGTGCAGCCGACGGGACTGGTCGATCGCTCGGTTCCGGTGCTGCGAGTGGAAGCCCCGGACGGAGAGCTGCTGGCGATCGTCTTCGGCGCCGCGTGTCACAACACGACGCTCGGCGGGAACAACCTCAGCGTATGCGGCGATTACGCCGGCTTCGCTCAATATTCCATCGAGGAGCAGCATCCCGGCGTGCAGGCGATGTTCGTCCTCGGCTGCGGCGGCGACGCCAATCCGTATCCCCGCGGCACGATGGAGATCGCCCGCGAACACGGCGAAGCCTTAGGCGCCGAAGCGATCCGCATCGCGAAGTCGAATACGAAGCCGCTCAACGGTCCGCTGCGAACGGTCTACGGCCGCATTGATCTGCCGCTTCGTCCCATTCTCGGCCGCCCGGATGCGGAGAAACTGGCCGCCGCGAAGACCAGCTACGAGCGGTACATCGGCGAGAAGTTGCTCACGGCCTTGGACGCCGGCGAGTCGCTCCCCACGCACTACACGGCGCCGCTGGCGGTGTGGCAATTCGGCGACCACCTGACGCTCGTGGCCATCAGCGGCGAGACCGTCGTCGATTACGTCAAGCTGACCGAGCGCGTCCTCGGCCCGCTGAACCTTTGGGTAGCCGGTTACTCGAACGACGTGTTCGGCTACCTCCCCTCCGCCCAGGTGCTGGCCGAGGGGGGCTACGAAACTCGCGGTCTGATCCGCGGCGGCGTCGGCATCTTCGCCCCCGCGGCCGAAGACGCCGTCGCCGAGAAGATCCATGAGCTAGCGAAGCAGGCGGGCCGATAAATTCCAAAGGAAATCTCGCGACGGATTCCGAGCTTCACTCCATGAACAACCGCTCTCTTTCGCGGCGAAAGCCCGCCTCCGCAACAAAAAATCGCCGGTCCGCGAATGAGGCGGGCCGGCGACGGCGGCGAGCGGCGTGAGGCCGCTCGGAATTATTGCATCGACGGAAGTAAGCCCGTCGTGGGGTCGGGGCTTCGCGCCTCAAATTTGCGGAGACGCAAAGTGGGGTGAAAAACAAGCTATCGGTTCGAAGCGGCGCAGGCCGCCTCGTCACACGCCAAGGGCGAAGTCGCCAGCGACACCAGCCGGCCTCCATTTTCATAGAAGCCGTCGGTGTTGAATCGGCACCATTTCAAGTCGAGCACCACTCCCACCCAGCGGCCGTTCACCTTGAGCGAGGCGATCATCCGCCGGTACGGAAGCGGCTGGTCGTGATAGAAGTCGAGTCCGTGGGCTGAGAGGTGCTTGCCCATCACTTGCACCGTCTCATCCACCTGCGGCCCGTCCGAGCCCAGCGGCGTCAGGTACACCGGGTAAGGATAAGGATAACGCCGCTCCCGGCGCCGCTCCTGCACGCGGCGGACCGCGCTCTGTGCGGAGATCGCCTCCAACACGCGTTGCGCGACAGGATCGGAATCGGCGTGACGGTTGCCGCCTGAGGTCCCGGCGCGGGCCGGCGGCGAGCGATCGGTTCGTGATGCGGGCGCGCGGGCGGCGCTCGCGGGTTCCGCCAAAGTTTGAATCATGCCTGAAATGCCTGGCGAGGGGTCTGCTCGCGGGTTCGTTTCTCTTAGGCCGGCTCAACCGGCGATCGGGGCGAACGTCGCCCGGCGCGAAGGCGCCTGTTGGAGGATAAGAAGGCCGCGATGAGCAAGGCGTGCGACTCGCCGTCATCGTGCCTCAGGAGAAACCTACTGCGCGAACGGGCCCGTGTCAAAAATCTCGTGACGTCGACGCCTTGCCACATCGTTCTCGCTATAATCGGAGTTCATTCAGACGTCACTTTTGGAGGAAAACCTTGATGCGCACCATGCTTTCGCTCGCTCTCGTGCTGTTCTGCTCGGTGTCCGTTGCTCAAGAGGCGTGGCGGCCGGCGGAGGGTCCGCTTGTGACGCCTTGGGCCGAGGATGTTTCGCCCGAGAGCGTGCACGATGAATATCCTCGCCCGCAGATGGTGCGTCCCGAGTGGACGAATCTCAACGGCTTGTGGCACTACGCCATTCGCCCCCGCGGCGAGGACCGGCCGGAGATGTGGGACGGCCGCATCCTGGTTCCCTTTCCCGTGGAGTCGGCGCTGTCGGGCGTGAAGAAGCAGGTGGGAGCGGAGAACCGCCTTTGGTATCGCCGCACATTTCCGGCAGCCAGGCCCGCTGACGAGGGCCGGCTGCTGCTGCACTTTGGCGCCGTCGATTGGCGGTGCGAAGTCTGGGTGAACGGCCAGCCCGCGGGCGAGCATCAAGGGGGCTACGACGCCTTCACCTTCGACATCACCGATTTGCTCCGCGACGACGAGCAGGAGTTGGTGGTGGCCGTGTGGGACCCGACCGATCAGGGTTATCAGCCGCGCGGGAAACAAGTCGTCGAGCCGCGCGGCATCTGGTATACGCCGGTCACCGGCATCTGGCAGACGGTGTGGCTGGAGACGGTTCCGGCGGCGTCGATTTCGTCGTACACCCTCGCCCCCGACGTGGATCGCGGCTCGGCGACGTTCCACGTGAACACCGCTCAGTCGCAAATCGCCGACGAGGCGGCCATCGCCCGCGTGCGGGTGCTTCTGCCGGCGACGGACGACAAGCCGCGGCGGGACGCCGTCGATAGTTACGGAGCGCCCGGCGAGCCGATCGTGGTGAAGCTTCCCGCCGATCCGGCGATCCGCCTGTGGTCCCCCGACTCGCCCTATCTCTACGACGTGGAAATCACGCTCCACAAGCGCGTCGCTGATAAAGCGAACAACGCCGGTGAGCAGCTCGATAAGGTGACCGGCTACTTCGGCATGCGAAAGATCTCGCTCGGCAAGGATGTAGACGGCCTCGTGCGGCTGATGCTCAACAACGAGCCGCTGTTCCAGTTCGGCACGCTCGATCAGGGCTGGTGGCCCGATGGGCTCTACACGGCGCCGACCGACGAGGCCCTCTTGTTCGACATCGAGATGACCAAGAAGCTCGGCTTCAACATGATCCGCAAGCACGTGAAGGTCGAGCCGGCCCGCTGGTACTATCACTGCGACCAGCTGGGGTTGCTCGTGTGGCAGGACATGCCCAACGGCGACCGGCACATCGGCCGCGACGATCGGGACATCGTCCGTTCCCCCGAGTCGGCGGAGAATTTTCGCCGCGAGTGGCGGGAGATCATGGACGAGAACCGCAACCATCCCAGCATCGTCGTGTGGGTCCCATTCAATGAAGGTTGGGGCCAGTTCGCCACGGAGAAAATCCTTGCCTGGACTAAGCAGCACGATCCGACGCGGCTGGTGGACGGCCCGAGCGGCTGGACCGATCGCGGCGTGGGAGAGATGCACGACATGCACCGCTACCCCGGTCCGGCGATGCCCGAGCCGGAGTCCGACCGCGCGGTGGTGCTGGGCGAGTTCGGCGGGCTGGGACTGCCGCTGGAAGGCCATCTGTGGTGGAACAAGCGGAACTGGGGCTACCGCACGTACAAGACCCGCGACGAGCTGTGGTCGAACTACCGCCGGCTGATCCGCGAGCTGCACCCGCTCATCGGCCGCGGCCTGGCGGCGGCGATTTACACGCAGACGACCGACGTGGAAGGGGAAGTCAACGGCCTGATGACCTACGACCGCCGCGTGGTGAAGTTCGATCCCGAGAAGATGACGGCGCTGCACGCCCGGCTGCACGAGCCGCCGCCGATCCTGGAGACGACGACGGTCGTCCCCACCAGCGAGAAGCAGGGAGAGATGTGGCGCTACACGACCACCCGCCCCGCGGAGAATTGGGCAGCGCCTGGTTTCGACGACTCTTCGTGGCGCGAAGGCGAAGGCGGCTTCGGCGAGCCGACGACCCCCGGGTCCGCGGTCCGCACGCGATGGAAGACCGGCGACATCTGGCTCCGCCGCGCGGTGCAGATTCCCGCCGGCGCGCTCACCCAGCCGCACCTCCGCATCCACCACGACGAAGACGCCGAGGTCTACGTCAACGGCCGCCCGGTCGCTTCGCTGACAGGCTACGTCACTGAGTACATCCAGTATGAGTTGGACGACAAGGCGCGCGAAGCTTTTAAGGAAGGCGCCAACGTAATCGCCATCCACTGCAAACAAACCGGCGGCGGTCAGTACATCGACGCAGGAATTGTCAACGTCGTTGAGAAACCGGAGGAATAAGGCGCGCCGGCATGCAAACAGGAGCTCCGGAGCTGGTGTATAATGGGGTCAGCTTTGTCACGCCAGATTGGATTGGTGAGTCATGAGAGTTCTCGTCGACGATCAGTTGAGTAGCGCGCTTGGCGGCATCGAAGAGCCGGTTGAGATTCGAGACGCCGCTGGGCGTACGTATGGTTATTACCATCCGGCAGCGACTGGACCTACGGACCAACCGACGGCGAAAACAGTTTCTCCGTTTAGCGACGAGGAAATCGAGCGTCGTAGGAAGGTCCCCGGAGGCCGCCCCTTAGCTGATATCTGGAAGGATTTGGGCGCCCGATGAAGTACACGGTACTTTGGGCGCCGGACGCCGAAAACGACCTCGCGACAATTTGGCTGTCCGGGACTGACCGAGCCGCGGTAACCGCTGCGGGTGACAAGATCGATGCGGTCTTGAAGAACGATGCACATCTTCAAGGCGAGGCGCGCCGCGATGCGAATACTCGTCGCGCCGCCGCTGGCCGTCGATTTTGAAGTAAGCGAGAATGACCGAATCGCGAAAGTCCTGTCCGTTTGGCGGATTTCGTAGCCGAAGTCAAATTCGGTGGATTTGACGCTCCTCTTTGCTTCTGTTCCAATAGAGACCGCCTCGTTAATCCCGCCTTTCAGGCTCTTTTGGGCCTTTCAAGCATGGTCTCGATGCGTCACCCCTTGCTACTCGCTGCCTTGGTTCTCGCGGCGCCCACGACGCTAGTTGGCGAAGAGTCGTACCAGGGGCTCGCGGCAAAGTTGCCGGCGGCGGCGGGGCGGACGGTCGATTTCGTTGAGGACATTCAGCCGCTGTTGCGCACGACGTGTTACTCCTGTCATGGGCCGGAGGCGCAGGAAGGAGGGCTGCGGCTCGACGTGAAGAAGCGGGCGATGGATGGCGGCGACGGCGAGGCCGTGATCGAGGCCGGCAAGAGCGCTGCCAGCCGCCTCGTTCATGCAATCGCGGGTATCGACGAGAGTCTCGGGCAGATGCCGCCCGACGGGGAAGGAACGCCGCTCACGGAGGAGCAGATCGGGCTCGTGAGGGCGTGGATCGATCAAGGGGCTTCATGGCCGGAGTCGGCCGACGGCGCCGCGAGTGAAGCCGCACACTGGTCCTTTCAGCCGATCGCGCGACCCGCGCTGCCGGATGTGGACGATGAGGCCTGGTCGCAAAACCCCATCGATGCCTTCATCCTCGCCAGGCTTGAGCAGGAACTAATCGCCCCCTCGCCGCCGGCCGAGAGGGCCACGCTGATGCGGCGGGTTTATCTCGATCTGCTCGGTTTACCGCCGCCGCCGCAGGAGTTGGAGGCGTTTCTGGCCGACGAGTCCCCGGACGCTTACGAGCGGCTGGTCGATCGTCTTTTGGCCTCGCCGCATTATGGTGAGCGCTGGGCGCGGCGGTGGCTCGACCTCGCCCGCTACGCCGACAGCGACGGCTATGAGAAGGACAAACCCCGGCCGCACGCGTGGCGGTACCGGCAGTGGGTGATCGAAGCCATTAACGCCGACATGCCGTTCGACGAGTTCACGGTGGCGCAGATCGCCGGCGATTTGCTCCCCGACGCCGGACTCGACGACCGCATCGCCTCCGGCTTCCACCGCAACACACTGCACAACACGGAGGGGGGTATCGATCCGGAGGAGGATCGCGTCAAAAAAACCATCGACCGCACGAACACCGTCTCGACCATCTGGCTCGGGCTGACGATGGGCTGCGCGCAGTGCCACTCGCACAAGTACGACCCCATCACGCAGCGCGAGTACTTCTCGATGTACGCCTTCTTCAACAGCTTGAACGAGGCGGACATCGACGTGCCCGAGCAGAAGGAAGCGAAGGCGCAGGCGGTGGCGGAGTTGGACAAGCCGCGGGAGACGCACATCCACGTGCGGGGCGATTTTCTTTCGCCCGGCGATGTGGTGACCCCCGCCACGCCCGCGGTGTTGCCGCCGCCGGCGGAGGCCGAATCGCGCGATCGCCTGGACTTAGCGAGGTGGATCGTCTCGGATGAGAACCCGCTCACGGCCCGCGTGGCGGTGAACCGCTTCTGGCAGCGGCTGTTCGGCCGGGGTCTGGTGCGCACCAGCGACGACTTCGGCTCGCAAGGGGAGCCGCCTTCGCACCCGGAACTCTTGGACTGGCTGGCAAGCGAGTTCCGCGAGGGGGGCTGGAGCGAGAAACGCCTCGTGCGGATGATCGTCACGTCGAAGGTCTACCGGCAATCGTCGGCGGTGCGGACGGAGCTTGTGGCGCTCGATCCGGAAAATGTCCTGCTGGCGCGGCAGAACCGATTGCGGGCCGAGGCCGAGGTGATCCGCGATTTGGCGTTGGCGGCCGGCGGGGTCCGGATCGACGACGCCGGCGCGGACCTGGCCATCGCCGC